>CALZKI010000001.1 GCA_945787995.1 uncultured Lachnospiraceae bacterium
CAGTAAGGATGAAACGAATTCCGCTGAAGGAAATGGCAGAGAACAGTGATGTCATCGATGCCAAAGGTTATGACGGATATATCATAGCTATATTCCTGTTTGACGAGACTGCACTTCGCATTGCATTGCAGGAAGTGGACGATCAGAGTCTGGCAGTTGGGTTGATTTATTTGGATAATTATGACGAGGCTCTGGAGAGCGTGGAGGATGTTCGCCGTTCCCTGCTTAGTGCGCTGATTGAGAGAAAAGTCAATAAATATGTTTCAAACTTTGATGGTATATGCAGAAAGTTGGAAAAGGACAAATATCTTGTCATTCTGCGTAAAAAAGCAGTGATTCAGATGTGTGAAGAACGCTTCGAACTGTTGGAGGATGTAAAGACTGTAAACATCGGGAATGAAATGGCGGTTACTTTGAGTATGGGTATCGGTCTGGATGGGCTCAGTTATGCTCAGAACTCTGAATTTGCGAGAAACGCTATTGACCTTGCCCTTGGCCGTGGCGGCGATCAGGCTGTGGTAAAAAGACCGGACAATATTTCTTACTTCGGCGGTAAAAGCCAGCAGGTGGAGAAAAGTACCCGCGTAAAAGCGCGCGTGAAGGCTCAGGCTTTGCAGGAGATCATTTCGGGAAAAGACGAAGTCTATGTCATGGGGCATCGTATGGCAGACGTAGACAGTTTTGGAGCTGCTATAGGTATCTATCGTATTGCAAAGACCATGGATAAGCCGGCACACATTGTTATGAGTGATCCCAACTCTTCTGTGCTCCCTATGGTGGAACTATTCAAGAACAATGACGAATATGAAAGCGATATGATCATTAATAACACCCAGGCCATTGATATGGTAGGCAACAATGCTGTTCTTGTTATTGTAGATGTGAGCAAGCCAAGTATTACCCAGTGCCCTGAATTGATCAAGTATTGTAAATCGATTGTGGTGCTGGATCATCACAGACAGGGTACGGAAGTGGTGGAGAACGCAACACTTTCTTATATAGAGGCGTACGCATCATCCACATGTGAGATGGCTTCGGAAATTCTGCAGTATACTTCCGATAATGTGAAGATTAAACCGGAGGAGGCAGACTGCCTGTATGCAGGTATTATGATTGATACCAACAACTTTATGCAGAAAACAGGTGTAAGAACCTTCGAAGCGGCTGCGTTCCTTCGTCGAAATGGTGCAGATGTAACCCGTGTGCGTAAACTCTTTAGAGACGGAGCTGACGAGTACAGGGCGAAAGCAGATATTGTCAGTCAGGCAGAGATATTCAAGAAATATTATGCCATTTCCGTTTGCCAGAATCATGACATACAGAATCCCACCTTGATCGGTGCACAGGCAGCCAATGAACTGTTGAATATTCGAGGAATCAAGGCTAGCTTTGTTTTGACAGAATACAATGACCTGATTTATGTCTCAGCCAGATCTATTGACGAAGTTAACGTGCAGATCATTATGGAAAAACTTGGTGGCGGTGGCCACATGAACGTGGCTGCATGTCAGTTGGAGGGTGTTCCTGTGGATGAAGCGGTGCTGAAACTGAAAGATACTATACAGGATATGATAGAACAGGGCGAGTTGCAACCTTAATGAGTACGAGAAAGGATACAAATATGAAGGTTATTTTATTACAGGATGTAAAAGCACATGGTAAAAAAGGTCAGATTGTTGAGGTGAGTGATGGATATGCGAGAAACTTTATCATTCCAAAGAAGCTGGGAGTGGAAGCTACCTCCAAAAATCTGAACGATTTGAAATTACAGAAAGCAAATGATGAAAAAGTGGCTAAGGAACTTTTGGAAGCAGCACAGGCATTTGCAAAAGAATTAGAAGGTAAGACTGTTAAGGTGAAAATGAAAACCGGAGAAGGCGGAAGAACCTTTGGAACCATTTCTTCAAAAGAAATCGTGCAGGCCGCAAAAGAACAGTTTGATATCGAAATAGATAAGAAGAAGGTACAGATTCCTGATGCAATCAAGAGTTTGGGCATGTATGAAGTGAATGTAAAGCTTCACCCAAGTGTAACAGGCAAGTTAAAGGTACATGTAGAGGAAATGTAAATCATGGCATCAGAAATGGATGAGGCAATCGTAAAAAGAATATTACCCCACAGCATCGAAGCGGAGCAATCTGTTATCGGGTCCATGATTATGAGCCGCGATGCCATTTCTGTGGCATCTGAAATCATCACAGGCGAGGATTTCTATAGCCGTCAGTATGGTGTATTGTTTGAGACCATGGTGGAATTGAATGACGAGGGAAAACCGGTTGATCTGATTACCCTGCAGGATCGCCTGAAGGAAAAGGATGTGCCACCGGAGATCAGTAGTCTGGAGTTTATCCGTGATTTGATTACAGCTGTACCCACTTCTGCGAATATTAAATATTATGCCGGTATTGTGGCAGAGAAGTCTACTCTTCGCAAGTTGATTAAGTTGAACGAAGAGATTGCCAATACCTGTTATGCGGGAAAAGAAGAATTAGAGACAATTCTGGAAGATACAGAGAAACGCGTTTTTGATCTTGTACAGAGAAGAAATACCGGTGACTATGTGCCCATCAGACAGATTGTTGCAAACACCATGAGACAGATTGAGGCTGCTTCTCACAGCCATGGCAATGTAACGGGTATTGCTACAGGTTTTCTGGATCTGGATTACAAGACAGCGGGTATGCAGCCTTCCGATCTTGTTCTGATAGCGGCCAGACCATCTATGGGTAAAACCGCATTTGTACTGAATATTGCCCAGTATGTTGCCTTGCATGAAGGCAAGACGGTAGCCATATTCAGTTTGGAAATGTCAAAAGAGCAGTTGATCAATCGTGTTATGTCTATGGAGTCCAAGGTGGATTCGCAGAGAATCAGAACCGGTAATCTGGAGGATTCGGATTGGGAGAAACTGATTGAGACAGCAGGCGTAATTGGTAAGTCTCATTTGATTATTGATGATACGCCGGGTATCAGCATCTCTGAATTGCGTTCCAAATGCAGAAAATTCAAGCATGAGCAGAACCTGCATATGATCATCATCGACTATCTGCAGCTGATGAGCGGTAGTGGCCGTTCCGAATCCAGACAACAGGAAATATCAGAAATATCCCGCTCACTAAAGGCACTTGCCAGAGAACTTCAGGTTCCGGTACTGGCGTTGTCACAGCTGAGCCGTCAGGTTGAGCAGAGACCGGATCACAGACCTATGTTGTCCGACCTTCGTGAATCCGGAGCCATCGAGCAGGATGCGGACGTTGTTATGTTCATCTATCGAGATGATTATTATAATAAGGATACAGAAAAGAAGGGTATAGCAGAGATTATCATTGCGAAGCAGAGAAATGGCCCGATTGGTACGGTAGAGTTGGTATGGCTTGCCGATTACACCAAGTTTGCTAACATTGATAAAGGATCAAGAGGATAAAAAGCCAAATGAGCCAAGGGGGGACGGGGAAAATGGTTCTTAAAAGAACCTTTTTCCCCGTCCCCCTTGGCTCATCGTTTTTTATCTGTATTTCTCTTCAAAAGAAGCACATTAGCCCTGTTCGATAGAACCTGTAGGGCAAGCGCCTGCGCAAGAACCGCATTCGATGCATGTTGCAGGATCGATTTCGAATTTGCCATCGCCCATGCTGATAGCACCAACAGGACACTGACCTTCACATGCGCCACAAGCTACGCAACCGTCATTGATAACATATGCCATTTTTCATTTCCTCCTTATAGTGAAATAGTATTGAAATACTAAATTTCTTTCGTACATATCATATCGTAATTCCCTGAATTATACAAGGACTTTATTCATCCATGCCGGAAGACTGTACTTCAACGTGCTCTACACCATCGTCTTCGTGTCTCTTACGAATTCCATCCAAGATCACCTGTTTCTTTTTGAGCAGATCAGCTTTGTTCATAGCAGGAACACCTTTAAGAGGATATTCGATTCCCAGCTTTTCATATTTGGAAACACCCATTGTGTGATATGGAAGTGCATCCAAGGCTTTCAGATTCTTCAGACCACCGATGAAGTAACCCAGATCAAACAGATATTTGTCATCATCTGTTACACCGGGAACGATGACGTGACGAATCCAGATATCGATTCCTTTTTCGTCCAGGTATTTTGCGAAAGCAAGAATTCCATCGTTGGGTTGTTTGGTCAGCTCTTTGTGCTTATCTGGATCAATGTGTTTGATATCCAGCATAACAAGGTCAGTAAGCGGCATCAAACGTTCCATCTTTTCAACAAAAGCCTTATTGTCAGGTTTGAAGGCAATACCTGAAGAATCAATACAAGTATGGATATTTTTCTCTTTGGCAAGAGTGAAAAGCTCAATTAAGAAATCCGGCTGCATCAAAGGCTCGCCGCCTGTAACAGTGAGACCACCGTTCTCGTAGAATGTGCGGTTTCTTTCGATGTTATCAATGATTTCAGCAGGATCCATAAGGGTTCCTGCATTCATTTCCCATGTATCGGGATTGTGACAGTATTTACAACGCATCGGACAACCCTGTACGAATACTACATAACGGGTACCGGGGCCGTCTACTGTGCCAAAGCTTTCTAGAGAGTGGATTCTACCCTGCATTCTTTTTCTCCATTTCAATCAATAATTTGCATGCCGAGCCAAATAGTGTTATTTTGATTCGGCTTGCATGTGCTAATTAGTCATATTTTAGAAAGAGCTCCCGAATCGGGAGCTCTTCGATAGTATCTCTTAATATGCAATCATTTATTCCTGTTTGCAAACAGACAGGCGATTAGATTGCTTCATGGAATGTACGAGAGATAACATCAGCCTGCTGTTCAGGTGTTAATTTGATGAAGTTAACAGCATATCCGGATACGCGGATTGTAAGCTGAGGATAGTTCTCAGGATGTTTCTGAGCATCCAGAAGAGTCTCTCTGTTTAATACATTAACGTTAAGATGATGGCCGCCCTTTGTAGCATAACCATCTAATAATCCAACAAGGTTAGCAACCTGTGCATTACTTGACATTGTTTTATCCTCCTTTATATTTTTGACCTTATCTGAAATCATCAAGGCCCTGATCCAGAGTAGGAACACTGCATGCCAGTGGAGTACGGGAACAATCTGTGCATCCCATTGTCTGTACATTTTTGGATCCTTCCACCTTGTCATCAACGTCTACATTCACATGACCAACGCCGTTAGCCATACCGGAATCCAACATCTTAACAAGATCATCAATCATCTGTTTCTCATCCATGTGATCTACTCCTTTTTTGACTCCGGTCAGGTTGCCCTGACCGGATGTGATTATTTTGATTAGTTGTTTAAGTCAACGTTGATATCGCCTGCGAATACTGTATCTTCTTTACCAAGAGCACCGGGGATAATGGAGAAGGTATTGGAAATACCATCCTGTGCATACTGGAATGGAAGTTTGGATACAGATGCAAGTGAAGATACAGCACCGTGAGAATCACGACCGTGCATTGGGTTAGCACCGGGAGCGAAAGGCTGACCTTTCTTACGTCCATCAGGTGTGTTACCTGTTGCTTTACCGTAAGTTACGTTGGAAGTAATTGTTAATACGGACATAGTAGGGAAGGAATCTCTGTATGTGTGATGTCTTCTGATCATTGTCATGAATTCTTTTACAAGATCTCTTGCAATAACGTCTACTCTGTCATCGTCGTTACCGTATTTAGGGAAATCACCTGTTGTTTCGAAATCAACAATGATACCTTCTTCATCACGGATACATTTAACCTGTGCGTATTTGATAGCTGATAAGGAGTCAGCAACTACGGAAAGTCCGGCAATACCTGTTGCGAAGTAACGAAGAACGTCTCTGTCATGAAGAGCCATCTGTGCTCTCTCGTAGCAGTATTTGTCATGCATGTAGTGGATTACGTTCAGTGTATTTACATATACATCAGCAAGCCATTCCATCATGTCTCTGAACTTGTCCATTACATCGTCGAAGTCAAGGATGTCACCTTCAACCTTACGATATTTAGGACCAACCTGTTTGTGAGATACTTCGTCAACACCACCGTTTAATGCATATAACATACATTTAGCAAGGTTAGCACGTGCACCGAAGAACTGCATCTGCTTACCGATTACCATGGAGGATACGCAGCAAGCGATACCGTAATCATCACCGTGAGTTACTCTCATCAGGTCATCGTTCTCGTACTGGATAGAGGATGTCTGAATGGACATCTTAGCACAGTATTTCTTGAATGCTTCAGGAAGTCTTGTGGACCAGAGAACTGTCATGTTAGGTTCGGGAGCTGCACCAAGGTTTTCCAATGTATGAAGGAAACGGAAGCTCATCTTTGTAACCATATGACGTCCGTCAACACCCATACCACCGATAGACTCTGTTACCCATACAGGGTCACCTGCGAATAACTGATTGTACTCAGGTGTACGAGCAAATTTGATCAGACGAAGTTTCATTACGAAGTGATCAACAAATTCCTGGATCTGTTCTTCTGTAAATGTACCGTTCTTTAAGTCTCTCTGTGCATAAATATCAAGGAATGTGGATGTACGTCCCAGAGACATAGCAGCACCATTCTGCTCTTTAACTGCACTGAGGTAGCCGAAGTAAGTAGCCTGGATAGCTTCCTGAACGTTTGAAGCAGGTTTGGAAATATCGCAACCATAAGAAGCAGCCATTTCCTTCATCATCTTCAGAGCGATCATCTGCTCGGAAATCTCTTCACGAAGACGGATAACGTCATCTGTCATAACACGTCCTGTGGAGTTTTTCTGCTCGATCTTGTCTTCGATCAGTCTGTCGATACCGTACAGAGCGACACGTCTGTAGTCACCGATGATACGTCCACGTCCGTAAGCATCAGGAAGACCTGTGATTACGTGGGAAGAACGGCAAGCTCTCATCTCTGGAGTGTATGCATCGAAACAACCTGCGTTGTGAGTTTTTCTGTGAACAGAGAAGAACTCGGATACTTCAGGGTCAACTTCATAACCGTTATCTGTACAAGCTTTCTCTGCCATACGGATACCACCGTAAGGCTGGAGGGAACGTTTGAAAGGCTTATCTGTCTGGAAACCTACGATTGTTTCCTTGCTCTTGTCAAGATAGCCGGGGCCGTGGGAAGTGATAGTAGAGATAACTTTTGTATCCATATCAAGTACACCACCTGCTTCACGTTCCTGTTTCTGTAAATCAAGAACCTGAGCCCATAAGTCTTTTGTGTTCTGTGTAGGTCCTGCCAGGAAAGACTCATCTCCGTCATAAGGAGTGTAGTTTTTCTGGATGAAGTCACGAACATTTACTTCGTAGCTCCATTTGCCGCCTACAAAATCATTCCATTCTGGTTTCATTTTGAAAGCCTCCTATGTTTAAAAATTTTTTGATTAATATATTGCTGTATCTTTTCCTAAAAAGTCGGGAAAAATACAGTAAAAATATGCTAATCTGGTACTTCACATTATAGGTTAATCTGTTCCGAAACGTCAAGTCGGATGGATGTACTTTTTTCTATACAAATGGCGTTTTTGTGCTTCCTTTTTGTGAAAATTGACAGAATGGTTTCATACAGTTACAGGAATGTGTCGGGAAACCATTGAAAGAATAATACTTGCCACATATCTGACCGGGTATTATACTACCTACAGAATAGCAAGAAAGGAGTATGGAAATGGCAAATATTTCTAAAGATATGACAATCGGTGAGATTTTAAGAGCATGTCCTCAGGTTGCACCTGTTTTGATGGAAGCGGGAATGCATTGCCTGGGATGCCCTTCAGCACAGGCTGAATCTTTAGCAGAGGCTGCTATGGTTCATGGCATTGATATTGACAGCTTAATGAAAGCGATTGAAGCAGTATAAAAAATATCCCGTAGGCTTGCCACGAAATAGGGCAAGGGCTTACGGGATTTTTTTTACCATAACAGTACCTTTAGTATTATGCCGGTATGCTGTCATCTTGTTACTTCATCTGTAAAAGCTTTTCCAGGGCATGGTCTCCGATCAGGGTATCATAGTGCTCTGACCAGCCACCCAGTATACCGGTGGGAAAAGGAGCAGGTTTTCCATATTCCGACAGTAGGAAGTATACCTTCTGAAAGTCTGCTATGTCCATTTGTCCTCTGCAGACATGAAGCAGATAATAGCCGGATTTGGGATCCTTGAAAAGAGCACTGTCTGACACGGAAAGAGTGCCCATAACTTCTGCGGCCTGAATCAGATTATCCAGGGACCGAAACGTAAAGAGGACTTCTGTCACTCCGGTTTGAGCCTTTTCTCCCCCGGGAGTAGTGCCCTCTTTATCTGTACCTTGTTCTCCCTGGGAAGGGGTATCGGCAGGCACTGCTGAAAGGGTACCCTGATTTGATTTTTTGATTGGCTTTTTGGAGGATGCAGGGGCGAAGAAAGGGTAATCTGTGTCGACTCCTTCTTCAGAATCGTCTTCCCCATATGCATCGTTTTCCATCACCGAAGGTGCAAACTTGGCAAAGCGCGTGTCCAGTTCTTCCGGATCCTCCACTTTGGTAATGGTGAGTACAATGCACTCGGCATTTAACGGTACCGCCTCAATCATTAAAGGAATATCATCTGCCTCGAAACCGAATTGGTAAGCAGCCTGCTCCATCATATCCCTAAAAAGTGATTTGGCTTTTTCGGAGCCATAAGCCAGTTCGCTGATTTTCAGCTGACGCTTCTGCAAGTCTGATTTGGTCAGAGTGCACCGGATTTGATTTTCGTTGATTTTTTCTATTTTCATGGATAAAACCTCATACTGTGTCGATCAGGACTCTGCGAAAAAAGCAGATTCTGAAAAGTTTTGGCATAATCAAGTTGAGAGTATCTTATACTTTGTGCAATTTACAGTCAAGAGAAGAAGCCTGTTTTCGCAGGGGAACGTTCCTCGATATCTAATCGGATTGCATGTCTCTGTGCAAAACAGAGAAAATGACTGCCGCCTCTTGCAACGTCCTTGCCATCCACTTATAATGATACCCAGGATGTGATCGGTAATCCGCAACAGAAGGAGGATCGCCGTTTTTCTTACTTAATAATCTATTATCTAATGTTTCCTGTGATAACTTAGGGTTATTTGATGGCTTTATGGTTATTATAGGAATGTCTGACAGACTTTTATGTGTCTGATCATACAAAAAATCCCATTTATATCACAAAAATAATTCACAATAACCGTTCAAACACATTTTTGCTAATCGCAACGTTGCACGCCGGCACATCTGATTCGCTTTACAGGTTGAAAAATTTTATATCACGAATGCCTTTTGGAACGACCGGGGCGAATGTAAGGACTTTTTTGAAAGAAAGTCTTCTATCTAAAGAGTGGAGGACTGGCTGCCTTTGATCAGTAGGAGGCCCCCTATGCAGGGCAGCCGGGAACCTCCTTCAGGTGATTCCATCATAGACTGAAATCAAATCTTTTGATATAATGTGTAGGATTGGAGGCTTATGACGATGAAAAAAATTATTCCCGCCTTAGTGGCAATCGTTTTGATTGGACTTATTGCAGTCTTTGGTCTGGGCTGGCAGTTTGTGGAGAAGTATACTTATTCGAATGAACAGGCGGATCTTACAGAGTATTTTAAATTGCAGGCAGAAGATGATGTGGCTATTATCCTGCAAAATGAAAGAATAGAGGAGAAGGCAAAACTGATTGATGGAGTGTGCTATGTGGATCTGGACCTGGTGCACACTTATTTCAATACCAGATTTTACGAGGATAAAGAGGAGTCTCTGGTACTTTATACCACCCCGGACACGATTATCCGGGCAACCGTTGGGGAGTATTCCTATAAGGTTGGTGACCAACAGATCCAGAGGGGCTATGCACCTGCCTTGTATCAGGGCGATACTTTGTACCTGGCAATGGATTTTGTGAAAGAATACACCAATTTTTCTTATGAGCTGTTTCAGGACCCTAACCGGGTTCAGATTTATACCCAATGGGAACCAAGAACCGTTGTAAAGTTAAAAAAGAAAACCGCACTGCGGTATCAGGGAGGCGTAAAGAGTCCGATCCTTGCCGAACTGACCAAGGAAGACAAGCTGTATGTGTTGGATGAAATGGAAACCTGGACCAAGGTGAAGACACAGGATGGGCTGATCGGATACGTGGAAAATAAGAAATTGGGAGAGCAATCCACGGAAGACCCCATTCCCGTTACCGACTATGTAGAGCCGGAATACACATCCATCCATAAGGATTATAAGATCAACCTGGCATGGCATGCTGTTGCAGGGACAGGCGGAAATGATACCTTTGATTCGCTTGTGGCAAATACAAAGGGATTAACCACCATCTCTCCAACCTGGTTCTACCTGAAGGATAATGAAGGTAACATTGAAAGCTTTGCCAGTGAAACATACGTGAATAAAGCACATGAACGAGGATTGGAAGTGTGGGGGCTTGTGGAAAATATGACCGGAACGGACGTATCAACCTTTGAAGTCCTGTCGGCGACTACCAGAAGAACCAACCTGATCCGGAATCTGATGGACCAGGCACTGACTTATCACCTGGACGGAATCAATGTGGACTTTGAAAGCCTGAGCACGGATACCGGTGAGCATTTTGTTCAGTTCCTGAGAGAATTGTCGATTGCCTGCAGAAAAGAAGGTATTGTGCTGTCGGTGGATAACTATGTACCTATCGGGAACACAAATCATTACAATAGAAAAGAACAGGGCGTGGTAGCCGATTATGTGATCATTATGGGCTACGATGAGCATTACAGGGGATCGGAAGAGGCCGGATCCGTTGCTTCCATCGGTTTTGTGGAGAACGGTATTAAGAAGACCCTGGAGGAGGTTCCCGCAGAGAAGGTGATCAATGCAATTCCCTTCTATACAAGGATTTGGGACACCACCGGCGGAACTGTGGAGAGCCAGGCCGTGGGTATGGATCTGGCAGAGGAATATATCAAAAATCATAACATTACTACCGTATGGGACGAAGAAACCTGTCAGAACTACGGAACCTATGAAAGCGGCGGAACCAAGCATGAGGTTTGGCTGGAAGACGCAGAATCCATTCGGGTAAAATTAAATGTGATGGAGGCAAACGGTATAGCCGGCGTAGCATGCTGGAAGCTGGGGTATGAAAAACCCGAAATATGGGATGTGATTGCAGAATATCTTGAAAAATAAATTCATATATATAGGATGATATCATCAAATTCGGATGTTCCTATATGAAACGATTCATCCTGCTTAAGTGGACCCTGTATTTTCTGGCACTTGTGCTGCTGTACCGACTGGGAGGGCTGGTTGCCTTTTATGTGGAAACCTTTTCCGGGGAAACGGCCGGAAAGGATGTCTGTGTGGTAGTCGTTGATCCGGGACACGGCGGACCGGATCCGGGCAAGGTGGGCACGAGAACAATGGGGGATGATACGGAGGTTCTGGAGAAGGATGTGAATCTTCAGATTGCACGGAAACTGAAAACCTTTCTGGAACAGGGAGGCATCCAGGTGCATATGACCAGGGAAGAGGATGTGGATTTATCTTCTCAAGGAGGTGCATCGGCAGGCTCACGGAAGAAAGCCAGTGACATGTCTGCCCGGGTGGCCATGATAAACGCCTTGAAACCGGATTTGACAGTGAGCATTCATCAGAACAGTTTTCCCCAACAGAATATAAGTGGAGGACAGATTTTTTACCACAGAGGCAGTGAGGCGGGAAAGGCTGCTGCAGCTATACTGCAGAAGGCAATTGGTGAACTGCAGACGGAAAATCATCGCCAACCCAAAGCAAACGATGACTATTATCTGCTGGTGCATACCGATACGCCTACAGTCATCGCAGAATGCGGATTTCTGACCAATCCGGAGGAATGTGAACTGCTTTGTGATGAAGAATACCAGGAGCAATTGGCCTGGAAGCTATATATGGGGATTGTACGATATCTCAGAAAGAGGTAAAACAATCATTATGAATACTGTTATTTATCAGATAAAAGATACCATAGAAGATGCCAAAAGCTTAACGGAAGCCGGAAGAATCATTCGGGAAGGGGGATTGGTTGCGTTTCCTACCGAAACCGTTTATGGGTTGGGAGGAGATGCCCTAAGTCCTGCCTCTTCCAGAAAGATATATGCGGCAAAGGGACGCCCTTCTGACAATCCTTTGATCGTGCATATCGCAAACATCGAAGACTTGGAACCTATCACTGCAGATATTCCGGAGGCGGGCAGGAAGCTGGCGGATGCATTCTGGCCGGGACCTCTGACCATGATATTCAGAAAGTCGGAGAAAGTGCCGAAAGAAACCACAGGAGGACTGGATACGGTGGCGGTACGCATGCCCTCTGATCCGGTGGCCCTGGCTTTTATTCGGGAGGCCGGCGGATATGTGGCGGCACCCAGTGCAAACCTTTCCGGGAAACCCAGTCCAACCAGTGCAAAATATGTCATTCAGGATATGGATGGGAAGATTGAGATGATTCTGGACGGTGGGGATGTAGAGATCGGTCTGGAATCTACCATTGTGGATCTGACAGAGGAAACTCCTACCATTTTGCGACCCGGATATGTGACAAAGGAGATGTTGGAACAGGTACTTGGGACTGTGGATGCTGACCGAACTATGATGGAAAAGGATACCGGTGTGGCGCCAAAGGCACCCGGTATGAAATACAGACATTATGCACCAAAAGGAGATTTGGTTATTGTAGAAGGAGACAGTGCCTGCGTAGTTGACTACATCAATGAGCAGACAGGCCTTCTGGAAAAACAGGGCGAGAAGGTGGCTGTGATCGGTACAGAGGAAACAAAAATGCTGTATCATGCCGAAATCGTAAAAAGCGTTGGCAGCAGAAACAGAGAGGAAACCATCGCCCATACCCTGTATCGTGTGTTGCGGGAGTTTGATGATATGGATGTGACACGTATCTTTTCGGAATCCTTCGATACCACGGGAATGGGACAGGCTATTATGAACAGACTGCTGAAGGCGGCCGGTCATAAAGTGATTCATCTTTGTCGGAGTACAAACTCTGACTGAGACTACATATTACATATAAGGAGGAACAGAACATGATAGCAATCGGAAGTGACCATGGAGGATTTGCATTAAAAGAGCTGGTGATCAAACATTTGCAGGAAAAAGGTGTGGAGGTGAAAGACTGCGGATGCTATGATAAAAGCTCCGTAGATTATCCGGTTTACGGAAAGGCTGTGGCACAGTCAGTGGTAGATGGAGAGTGCGAAAAGGGTATCGTAATCTGTACAACGGGTATCGGCATTTCCATCACTGCAAACAAATTCAAGGGAATCAGATGTGCCCTCTGTGCAGATACATTATCCGCACAGTTAACCAGACTGCATAACGATGCAAATGTACTTGCCATGGGGGCGGGTATCGTTGGCCCTAATCTGGCAATCAATATTGTGGATACATTTTTGGGAACGGAATTCTCCGGAGAAGAACGTCATCAGAGAAGAATTGACCAGATAGAGAATTAACTTTGGAGATTGCGTTTGCGGATGAGTCAACGCAGGCGGAATGAGGCATACATACTATGAGATTATTTCGGGCTTTTCTAAAGCTGTGCTGTGGCGCCGTGCTGATATCAGTACTGTTCGCCTTGCCGGTACAGGCCACAGAAGAAACCAAAAACAAACTGAATCAGGCTCAGAACGAGAAGACGGAAAAAGAAGATCAGCTGAATGATACAAAGAACCAGATTACCACTATGAATCAGGAGAAGGATTCTCTCACAGGCACTCTTCATCAGCTCAACAACCAGCTTTCAGAAGTAAGCAATAACCTGGGTGAGCTGGAGGAGGACATTGATGAGAAACAGGGTGAGATCGATGTGACGCTGGAAGAAATAGAGGATACCAAGGCAAAGGTTGCCGATGCAAAAGCTACCGTAGAGGATCAGTACGAAACCATGAAGAAACAGTTTCGCTTCATCTATGAGCGTGGTGATTCTTTGTATCTGGAACTGCTTTTTTCTTCCGGAACGTTTGGAAGCGCATTAAATAAGGCTGATTATATGGAGCAGTTGTCCAGATATCAGAAAAAAATGCTGGAGCAATACCGGCAGGCTCAGGCTGATCTGGAAGAACAACAGCGGCTTCTGGAAGAACAACAGGTCAAACTGGAGGAGGAACAGGCACAGCTGAATGAATATCATGCAAAGGTGTCTGCGGAACAAAGCAAGATTTCCGGTATGGTTAGTTCTACCAGCAGCAGTATCAAGTCCTATGCAAATCAAATCTCCCAGGCGGAGGCAGATGCCAAAACCTACGAGGAAGAGATCAGGCAAAAAGAACAGGAAATCGCCGAATTAAAGAAGCAGTTGGCGGAAGAGGAACGTATGATTCAATTGGCTGCAGCCTCCAGCTGGAGAGATTTGTCGGAGATCACTTTTGCGGAAAACGACAGATATTTGCTGGCCAATCTGATTTACTGCGAAGCCGGCGGAGAACCTTACATAGGAAAGGTAGCGGTGGGAGCGGTTGTGATGAATCGCCTGATGAGTTCCGTTTATCCGGATACGGTGGTAGGTGTCATATATCAGAATAAACAGTTTTCACCTGTGGCCAGCGGAAGACTGGCTCTGGCATTGGCTGAGAACCGTGCTACCCAGGCGTGCTATGAGGCAGCAGATGCAGCCATGAGTGGAACCACACCGGTTTCCAATTGCTTGTATTTCAGAACGCCGATTGAACAGGTGACGCCAAGATATACCATTGGTGGACATATATTCTATTAAAAAACCCAACAGGCGATTTACGTCTGTTGGGTTTTGGTGTGTACCTTGCGAAACACAATTCTATCAGTTTAATAACGCCTCAATCTGCTCTGTCAGGGTGTGGAACTGACCTGCATAGATCAAGGATAATAGCCGGTTCAATTTGAGTAACGAGTCTGATAATTGTTCGTTTGTTATCTTTCCTTCCTGTAGTGCCTGCACCAGTTCATCAAGATCTACTACTTTTACAAAACCATCAGGATATACAATCACATCAGCAAGCAAATCCACGGAAGTGAGAGTATTGGTGGGGGCATTATATTCATAGGTTACGATGTCACAGTACCAGAAAATGAGAGAACCGTCCTGCTTCATAAACTTGCTCACCTTGATACCCTCCTGCAGCAGGTACATGGAGTATCCGTGATGGAGGTCTTTTTTGGGGTGCAATGCCTGCCAGGAGGTGATGATGCGGTTTTGATCCGCGGAAAGGATGATGTCATCTTTCAGTAAGATGCATTCTTCGGGAATAAGTCGTTTGCGATAAAGCGTCAGCCTGTCCATGATTCTTGCCCTCCTGTCATGTGGTTGTTGTATTCCACGTTACTATCCGAATTTGGAAAAGTCAATTGTAAAAGGTGCGTAAAATGACATTTTTTGCGACCTTTTTTCTGCCGGTAACAGAATGCACCAAGAAACAGTAAAAAATGTGTCTTATATAGATACAAAAGTAGCGGAATAAGGTAGACATTTTGCCCTAAAATGGATATAATTTTTTTATTGTGTGGCATTATGCGCCTATCCCTTTTGAGAGAAGGTTCCGTATATGAAATATCAACGAAATGTACACCAGGCTGCCATGATGATTACCCAATTCGGCATCCATATGCTGGTTCCTATTTTTGCCTGCACGTTTCTGGGAATTTGGCTGGATAAGAAGTTCGGAACAAGCTGGATTATGGTGGTGCTGTTTTTCGTCGGAGCACTGGCCGGCGGAAGAAATGTGTTCCTGTTTGCAAGGAAAATTTATGCAATGGACGGAGACAAACGAAATCGGGATATTGCCCATGGCAATGAGATAGAACCGGTTGAAAAAATCGGAAAACCGGAAGAAAAAGAGAAGTAACAGAAGAAAAGAAAGAATAGATATGAAGCACAAAAAAATAGATCAGACATCCTATAAGACTGTGGTGGAAATGTGGGTTGGCGAGTGGATCTTTCTTGTGATTTGCGAATGTGCCGGATTCTTTTTTGCCGGAAGTAATCTGGTTAGTTATTCCGTGGGACTATTATGCGGTGTGCTGTTAGCCATGGCGGCGACCTACCATATGTGGTGGGTGCTGGATCGGGCTCTTGATTTCGATGAAAAGACAGCACAGAAGATGATAAGTACCAAATATCTGGTCCGCTATTTCGCTGTGATCCTATTGCTTCTGGTTCTGTGGGCAACCAAGATCGGTAATCCCTTTGCAGCGTTTCTGGGTTATATGGGATTGAAAGTAGGGGCGTACTTACAGCCTCTGGTGGATAAAATTTATCGAATAGTAATGAGAAAAGGGGGTGAATAAATGGGACAAAGTATTTTACTGTCTGAAGCAGCTGATATTGACTTTATGGTCCACGGCGTATTCTCTTATGAATTGTTCGGACAGACCCTGTGGATTACCACCACACATGTGTGTCTGTTGATTGTCATGCTGGTGATCATGGGCTTCTGCATCGCAGCAGGCATGTGTATGAAGAAAGCGTCAGAGGTACCCGGGGTTTTTCAGAATATCGTAGAACTGGTGGTGGAACTGCTGGATGGTATGTCCGGAAACGTTATGGGTAAATATTCTTTCAAGTTCCGCAATTACATCGGAACCATATTTATCTTTATCTTTTTGAGTAACATTTCCGGTTTGTTTGGACTTAGACCACCTACAGCCGACTATGGTGTAACCTTTGCACTGGGTATCATCACATTTGTATTGATTCATTACAATCAGTTCAAATATCAGAAGGTATCGGGAGTCATCAAGGGATTATGCGATCCCTGGCCAATCTGGGCACCCATTAACATTATCGGTGATCTGGCTGTGCCTATTTCGTTATCTTTGCGTTTGTTTGCAAATGTCCTGTCAGGCGTTGTTATGATGGCGTTAATCTACGGATTGTTGTCGAAAATCGCAATCGTCTGGCCGGCAGCACTGCATGTTTATTTTGACCTGTTTTCAGGTGCCATACAGACATATGTATTCTGTATGTTAACGATGACATATATCACAAATGCTTGTACAACCGACGAAGCGTAAATGCTCTCTTTTCGAAATGACAAAGGGATATGGGGGCTTTTCGACAAGTCAAAACAAAAGAATCAAAAGGATTCATAAAACTAGGAGGAACTAAAAAATGGAATTCAACACAAACTTTATCTTAGGATGTTCAGCAATTGGTGCAGGTCTGGCAGTTATTGCCGGTATCGGACCCGGTATTGGACAGGGTATTGCAGCAGGTCATGCGGCTGCAGCAGTAGGTAGAAATCCGGGTGCTAAATCCGATGTTACTTCTACCATGCTTTTGGGTCAGGCTGTTGCCGAGACAACAGGTCTTTATGGTTTGCTGATTGCAATGCTGCTTTTATTCGTAAAACCTTTAATGCCTTAATCCACAGAGAAGAACAGAAAGGAGTCATAATCCATGACAAGATTATTTGATCTGGATTTTCAGCTTCTGGCAGATGCTTTTCTGATGATGATTGCTATTTTTGCTTTATTCCTTGTAGCTTCCTACTTCTTGTTTAATCCCGTAAGGGAGATGCTGGAGAAGCGTAAAGACAAGATTGCCGGTGAGCTGAGTCAGGCTGCCAGTGATAAAGAACAGGCAGCGGCTCTGAAGGCAGAGTATGAAGCAAAACTGAAGGGTATCGATAAAGAAGCGGAAGAGATTCTGGCAGACGCAAGGAAAAGAGCGTTGGAAAACGAAAGCAGAATCGTAAGCGAAGCAAAAGAAGAAGCTTTACGTATCAGAGAACGTGCTGAAAAAGAAGCTGAGCTGGAAAAGAAGAAGGCTGCTGATGAAGTGAAGCGTGAAATGGTAGTTCTTGCATCTCTGATGGCGGGAAAAGTTGTAAAGGAATCCATCGATACAACTGTGCAGGAGCAAATGGTTGAAGATACTCTGAAGGAGATTAACCACAGCACATGGCTAAGCTGATTTCCAAAACATATGCAGATGCGCTATTTGATATTGCCATCGAAGAGAATCAGGTAGACGCGTTGGAAAAAGAAGTCACACTGCTCTGTCAGGTTCTGCAGGAGAATCCGGAGTTATCTTCTCTGATGAATCATCCTCAGATTCTGAAGGAAGAAAAGGTGAAGGTTGCGGAAGAAATCTTCAAGAACCGTATCAGTGATGAACTGTTAGGACTGCTCAGAATGATTATTCTGAAGGACCGTTATCGTGAGCTGGATGCTGTATTGAACCAGTTTTTGTGCAGTGTGAAGGAATATAAAGGAATCGGCGTTGCACAGGTAACTTCTGCAAGTGTGTTAACAGAGGCACAAAAGAAGGCGGTAGAGGACAAGCTGCTTGAGACTACCGCTTACGATTCCATGGAAATGCACTATACCGTAGATGCGTCCTTAATTGGGGGCCTGGTCATCCGTATCGGAGACAGAGTGGTAGACAGCAGCGTGAAGACAAAGCTGGATGTGCTGACCAAAGATTTGCTAAAAGTACAAGTTTAGGTACGAAATGATAATTCAGAGCAGGTTGTAAAAACTTCCGCTCTGAATGCATATATCTATTCGGAGTCCACAGAATTTGGAGAGGCTTTGAATGGAACATAATGAAAAGAAACAGAAAGGTGCGTACGGATTCATGAATTTGAGACCAGAAGAGATTAGTTCCGTCATTAAGGATCAAATCAAACGATATGCCGCTGCTCTGGAAGTATCCGATGTAGGTACTGTAATCCAGGTGGCAGACGGTATTGCCCGTGTGCATGGACTTGAAAATGCGATGCAGGGAGAATTGCTGGAATTCCCCGGTGAAGTATACGGTATGGTAATGAACCTGGAAGAAGATAATGTTGGTGCCGTTTTGTTGGGAAACAACACCAACATTAACGAAGGTGATATCGTGAAAACAACCGGTCGTGTGGTTGAGGTGCCGGTTGGTGACTGCATGCATGGCAGAGTCGTAAATGCACTTGGTCAGCCTATTGATGGCAAAGGACCAATTCACACAGACAAATATCGTAAAATTGAGAGAGTGGCTTCCGGAGTTATTACCAGAAAATCGGTAGACACTCCTTTACAGACAGGTATTAAAGCAATTGACTCCATGGTTCCTATCGGACGTGGTCAGCGTGAATTGATTATCGGTGACAGACAGACCGGTAAAACTGCAATTGCGATTGATACGATCATCAACCAGAAGGGACAGAATGTTAGCTGTATTTATGTTGCCATCGGACAGAAGGCTTCCACAGTGGCTTCCATCGTGAAGACCCTGGAAGAGTTCGGAGCAATGAGCTATACAACAGTTGTTGCCGCTACCGCAAGTGAAATGGCTCCGCTGCAGTATATTGCTCCTTATGCAGGCTGTGCCATCGGTGAAGAGTGGATGGAGAACGGACAGGATGTACTGGTGGTATATGATGACTTAAGTAAACATGCTGCCGCATACAGAACCCTCTCCTTACTTCTGAAGAGACCCCCGGGACGTGAGGCATATCCCGGCGATGTATTCTATTTACATTCCAGACTGCTGGAAAGAGCTGCCCGCATGAATGAAGAGTACGGCGGAGGCTCCTTAACAGCACTTCCGATTATTGAAACACAGGCGGGAGACGTATCTGCGTACATTCCTACCAATGTTATTTCCATCACAGACGGACAGATTTATCTGGAAACGGAAATGTTTAATGCCGGTTTCAGACCTGCTGTAAATGCCGGCCTTTCCGTATCCCGTGTAGGTGGTGCGGCACAGATCAAAGCCATGAAGAAGATTGCAGCTCCTATCCGTGTGGAACTTGCTCAGTATCGTGAACTTGCAGCGTTCTCACAGTTTGGTTCCGAACTGGATGATGATACAAAAGAAAAGCTGGCACAGGGTGAAAGAATCAAAGAGATCTTAAAACAGCCTCAGTATCAGCCGATGCCTGTTCAGTATCAGGTTATTATTATCTATGCTGCTACCAACAAGTTCCTGCTCAGCATTCCTGTTGCGGACATCACCAGATTTGAGAAGGAATTCTTTGAATTCCTGGATACAAAATATCCGGAGATTCCTAACACGATTGCAGAGGAAAAAGTGATTTCTGATGAACTTGATCCTAAGCTTCGTCAGGCAATAGAAGAATTTAAGTCACAGTTCAAGTAGAAGCCGACAGAAAGAGAGGATTACTGATATGGCCTCCATGAGAGACATAAAAAGGCGTAAAGGCAGTATCCAAAGCACACAGCAGATTACGAAGGCTATGAAGCTGGTTTCTACCGTAAAGCTACAGCGTGCGAAGCAACGTGCAGAGGAATCAAAATCATATTTTGATCTGATGTATGAAACTGTGACAAGCGTGCTGGCCAGAACTACCGGACTGAATCATCCCTACTTACAGGGAGGTGAATCCGGAAAGAAGGCTGTGATTGCCATTACATCCAACAGAGGTTTGGCCGGCGGATATAACTCCAACATTGTAAAACTGGTACGTGACGGTGGTTTTTCAGCGGATGACACGGCAATTTATGCCATTGGTAAAAAGGGTAGAGATGCCCTGGCCAGACAGGGTTATCAAATTGCTATTGATGGAAGCGATGTGATGGAGGGACCTACTTATGCAGATGCCATTGCAATCAGTAAAGAGGTGTTGCAGGCATTCAAGGATGGCGAAGTAGGGGAGATATATCTTGCTTATACAAGATTCAAAAATACGGTTGTACATGAGCCAAGGATACTGAAATTACTTCCTGTTGAAGTTCCCAATGTACAGGGAGAGACACAGGAAGCAAAGGCAGTCATGAACTTTGAACCAAATGATGAAGAAGCATTGAACCAGATCATTCCCAAGTATATGACCAGTCTCATTTACGGTGGTCTGATCGAGGCGGTTGCCAGTGAGAACGGTGCCCGAATGCAGGCTATGGATTCCGCAACAAACAATGCGGAAGAGATGATCAACAAACTGTCTTTGCAGTACAATAGAGCACGACAGGGTGCTATTACACAAGAATTAACAGAAATCATCGCGGGTGCAAATGCTATTTCATAAGGCTTTGCAGCGCATAGAAAAGGAAAAGAAAAATGGCAGATTTAAAAGAAAACAAATGTGTGGGAAAAATTACACAGATTATCGGTGCCGTTCTGGATATCAAATTCCCTGAAGGGCAGCTGCCGGAAATTAACGACGCTATTATCGTACCTTTAGCGGATGATAAAACCCTCACTGTAGAAGTGGCGCAGCATCTGGGTGACGACACTGTAAGATGTATTGCCATGGGTTCCACAGACGGTCTTGTCAGAGGTATGGAGGCAATCGGTACAGGCGCTCCTATTTCCGTTCCGGTTGGTGAGAATACACTGGGACGTATGTTCAACGTGTTGGGACAACCAATCGATAATAAACCTGCACCGGAAGCCGTTTCCATGGAGCCTATCCACAGGCCGGCTCCTGCTTTTGTAGAGCAGTCAACGGAAACAGAACTTCTGGAAACCGGTATTAAGGTCGTAGACCTGCTTTGTCCTTACCAGAAAGGTGGTAAAATCGGATTGTTCGGTGGTGCCGGTGTTGGTAAGACAGTATTGATTCAGGAATTGATTCGTAACATTGCAACAGAGCATGGTGGATACTCTGTATTCACAGGTGTTGGTGAGAGAACAAGAGAAGGTAATGACTTATATCATGAAATGATCGAATCCGGTGTTATTGATAAGACAACCATGGTATTCGGTCAGATGAATGAGCCACCGGGAGCAAGAATGCGTGTTGGACTTACCGGACTTACCATGGCGGAATACTTCCGTGATAAAGGTGGTAAAGACGTTCTGTTGTTCATTGATAACATTTTCCGTTTTACGCAGGCCGGATCGGAGGTGTCCGCACTGCTTGGACGTATGCCTTCTGCTGTAGGTTATCAGCCTACTTTACAGACAGAAATGGGTGCTCTGCAGGAGCGTATCACATCCACAAGAAACGGTTCCATTACTTCTGTACAGGCTGTATATGTACCGGCAGATGACTTGACCGACCCTGCTCCTGCAACCACTTTCGCTCATCTGGATGCAACTACTGTATTGTCCAGATCTATTGTTGAACTTGGTATCTATCCTGCAGTAGATCCGTTGGAATCTACTTCCAGAATTTTGGATCCACGTATTGTGGGAGATGAGCATTATCAGGTAGCACGTGGTGTTCAGGAAATCCTACAGAGATATAAAGAGTTGCAGGATATCATCGCGATTCTCGGTATGGACGAATTGTCCGAGGAAGAAAAGAAAGTGGTGTCCAGAGCAAGAAAAGTACAGAGATTCCTTTCCCAGCCTTTCTTCGTTGCCGGACAGTTTACCGGTATGGAAGGTAAATATGTACCGATTGCTGAAACAATTCGCGGATTTAAGGAAATTCTGGAAGGAAAACATGACGATGTTCCGGAAGGCTATTTCTTAAATGCCGGAAGTATTGATGATGTATTGGCAAGAATAAAATAGGAAGGTAGGGTGTTTGATGGCAGATAATCAGTTTTTGTTGAAAATCATTACACCTGATCGCGTTTTCTATAATCATGATGTAACCATGGTAGAATTCAATACCCTGGAAGGTGAGGTCGGCATTTACAAGAACCATGTGCCGATGACCATGATCATTGCCCCCGGTATTCTTACGATTACTGATGAAGAAGGTCCCAAAAATGCGGCATTGCATTCCGGCTTTGTAGAAGTGTTACCTGAACAGGTGACCATTTTGGCGGAAGTGATTGAGTGGCCGGACGAGGTGGATCTGGGCAGAGCCGAAGAGGCAAGAAAACGTGCGGAAGCCAGATTGAAAGAACCTTCGGGAAAATATGATATGGATCGTGCAGAGATGGCACTTAGAAGAGCGATTGCCAGAATCGAGGCTGCAAAAAAATAAGCCTGCAGGCAATATTGAGACGAATCATAGAAAAACCATCATGCCTACTTATTCATATAATATGGTAAATATGTGAGGAGTTATATATGAACCGGGATTTTTTGCCATATTATATGATGTATCCTTTTCCCTTTTGGGAGGAACGGGATGCACATATTACCAGAGATTTGGAATACCTGCAGCAAATGTATCCGAAGAAGGCGAAGCAGTACCAAAAACTGGTATATGAGACGCTAAATCTTCTGGATTACGAGGGAAGTGTCATCTATGATGAATATCCGGATAAGCTGCAGCTGGAGAGAATTACAGAAACCGTGACAGACAAAATCACACGATCCGGAGAAGCAGATACTTCCCGTCAGGATCTGGAGTGGATCAAGGAACTGGTGCAGATTATTGTATATTATGAAATATATAGAAGGCGCCACAAGGAAAAATCAACTTTTCCGTCTTTTTGATGTGAAAAGAGGTAGAATGAATATAGTCATAGCCTGTGGGCTATGACTATTCTTTGTAGTGTGGCCAGCGAAGTTGGACCACACTTGTTCACAGCAATATATAGGAACAGTAACGTCGTTATAGAAATTGATAGGAAAACGTATGCGAAAAACAGTCATTAGAACAATATATCTGGTGGTAGTGTTTATCGTATCCTGTCTTCTGATTTCCAAAGTAATGAGCCAGGGCAATACGGATATTACAATGGAAATGGCAGAACCAACTTACCCCATTGTGAGTTTTCGTATCGGAAACGAAAGTGTAAATCAATTGCATGGTTATGCGAAACCAATGGACTGTGGTTATTTACGAGACACTATTTTACCGATTTCATCGGATAGAACTGCATATTACAGAATCGAATGTTATGGAAGTGACGTGGATTCCATGCTCTTTGAGGTGAGAAGTATGGATGGAGAGCGTCTTGTAGAAAGTACCGGGATTCCTGAATTCTACAAAGTAGGTGACTGCATTGACGGCAGCATTGTACTTAAGGACCTGATTGACCCTGACAGAGAGTATATGCTTGTTTTCATTCTTCATCTGAAGGATGGACAGGAAGTACGTTACTATACCAGAATTCTGCAGACGGAATCCTGTAACATCGAAGAAAAACTTGCTTATGTGAGGCAGTTTCATAACAGAACCTTTCGTAAGGAAAAAGTGGCTGAACTGTCCAAATATATGGAACCCAATTCGGAAGGAGATAATACTACATTAAGTAAGGTGACGATTCATAGCAATTTAAAACAGTTGGGCTATGTAGATCTGGAAATGACCAAATTGTCGGATCCTGTGATTGACATCAAAGAAGTGGCAAAGGACACAGGTTCCTTTGAACTGAATTATGTCATATCGGGCGACTACAATAAACAGAGAAAGTATTATTTTGTCAATGAAAAGTATCGTATTCGGTATACACCGGACCGTATATATCTGTTGGATTATCAGCGAACCATGGATCAGATATTTGACGAAAATGATGATATTTTTGCAAATGACAAGATAGATCTGGGTATCACTGACGAAAATGTTTCCCTGGTGGAAAGTGACGGTGGAAATGTATTCGCATTTCAAACTGCAGGAAAGTTGTTCAGCTATAATATTGCGGATCACAAGCTTGCAAAATTATTCTCTTTCCCCACAGATCAGATAAACGATAAGAGATCCAATTATGGTAACCATGATATCAAGATATTGAACGTAGACGAGACAGGAAATGTGGAGTTTATGGTGTATGGTTATATGAATCGGGGACGTCATGAAGGCCATGTGGGTCTGGTCATTTACACTTATAACAGTTTACTGAACACAGTGGAAGAAAACTGTTACCTGGATTATGCAAAATCTGCGGAAATCTTAAAAGAAGAGGTTGAGCAGTTGGCTTTTGTCAGCAAGGAAGGAACTGCTTACTTTGTATTAGACGGAACAGTATATGCATTCCGTTTGAAGGAACATACGTATGATATTGTTGCCTCCAATCTGGTGCGGGGAAATTATCAGGTTTCCACATCCAATCAGATGCTGGTATATCAAAGTGGCGGTGAACTGTATTCCTGCAGATCCATGACCTTATGTAATCTGCAAAACGGTACAACCACTCAGGTAGAAGCCGGTCATGGCAACTATATCCTGCCGCTGGGCTTTATGGGCGAAGATCTGGTATACGGACTTGCGAAAATGACAGATGTGGTAACGGATAGAAAAGGGAATACCATCTTCCCCATGTATTGTCTGAAGATTCAGAACGCCAAAGGAGAACTGCTGAAAACCTATCAGATGGATGATATCTATATCATGGGCTGGGAATTTGGCGAGAATCAGATTCAACTGGAGTTGGCAAAGAAAAATGAAGAAGGTCTATATGTGGAAACCACAGGAGACCAGATCGTGAATACAGAGGAAGTAAAGGCAGGCAGTAATGTAATCAGTACAGCTATTACAGAGGAGTATGAAAAGATTGTACAGATTCAGATGAAGCAGGAAGTGAAGGCCAAGAATGTAAAAATCCTTTCTCCGAAAGAAGTGATTTTTGAAGGACAGCGAAGCTTTGCCATGCAGAAAACTGAAAACGAGAAAGAAAGATACTATGTATACGATCTGTATGGGATCAGGGGTATCTATCAAAATCCCGGAACGGCGGTATCTGTAGCCAACCAGTATGCCGGCGTGGTAGTCGGTAACCGGGGAGAATATATCTGGATCAGAGGCAATCTGGTCACAAGAAACCAGATTATGGCAATCAAGGATCCGGAGCAGACAGAACCGGAAAACAGTTTGTCCAACTGCTTGGATATGATCTTAAGATATAACGGCGTATCTACTAACACGGAAGTATTGTTGCAGAATGGCAGCAATGTATTGGATATCTTGCGAAACAACCTTCCAAATGCCACAGTATTGGAATTGTCCGGATGTAATCTGGAATCCGTATTATATTATCTGAATCGGGATATTCCTGTTTTGGTATTGTTGAATGATGGGACGGCAGTTGCTCTTACGGGATTTAACGAGACCCAGGTTGTAATTTACAATCCCGTAAAAGATGCACTGTATAAGATCAGCAAAAATGAAGCTGCCACCTGGTTCGAAGAAAACGGAAACAACTTCATAACCTACATTCCAACTGCCGATTGAGTTGATGGCTGGTTCGCAGGATATGCTTCTTCGCGGAGCTATGCATTTGTATTTAGACACGCTCTCGCTCTATTGAGAACGTAGCGGACGCTAATTCGCAAAAAACGCTCATAAGCGCCGACGTTCTCAAAAGGTCTTCATACAAATCATAGACTCCACTCGTGCATATCCTGTGAACCAGCTTTTTCATTCTCTTTGGTTGTAGTTAGAACTGACGAAATCAGGCTTGGTGGAAAATGCGGCCGGCGTGCTTCTGCAGGGTGAACAGGAGGAGCATGCCCAGGATACCGCAGGAAATGATTTCTCCTGCGGTTACGGTAAGGAATGAGAACCATAATGGCTCGATACCGTAGCAGTATAAGAGTACGAAGGGGACTACGATGGCATTAGCTGCAATAGGAAATACCGGAGCTAACCACTTGTTCTTTTTGAATTTGTAGGTAAGGATTGCGGCAACCAAAGTAGCCAGACTGCCAAAGACGATGTCAGGTAAAGCACAACCGGTAAGGATGTTGCTAAGCAGACAACCTACGAACAGACCGGGAATTGCGGCAGGTGTGAAAAAAGGCAGAATCGTAAGTGCCTCTGAAAACCGAACCTGCACGGCATAGTTCGCCAGGCCCATTGCGTTGGCAAGGAAAGTGAGTACTATGTACAGAGCTGCGATAAGGGCAGCCTGACATAGTAACAGAATGTTGTTACTGTTAGAATTGTTTTTCATGATTTTGTTCTCCTTAGTTTTGTTTTTTACACCGCAAGGCGGTTTCGGTCAGGATGGTCTCGAACTGACCTTATATACCATAACGAAAATGAGATATGTTTGCAAGTATATTTTGAAGAACAATAGGAAGAAAGACGCAGCGGAAAGTACAAGAGTGACGAACAGGAAAACATTGGAAAGAAAAAAGCAACGAAAGAAAAAAGAGCAATAGGCAGATAAAACAATGGAAAGAAAGTAAAGAATGGAACATAAAAAGAGGTTGTCCGGCAACCTCTTTTTTAACCAATAGTGAAGTATTATTCAAATCATACAATGATCATCGTATTTGATATGCGATTAATCTAACTCTCCGTTCTGATATCTGGCAACGATAGATTGAATTCTTTCTACAGGGTTTAATAAATCACTGATAGATGTGTCATGGTTTAACGTATCAATCAGATAAGCAATGTATTTGCTCATATCACAGTTGATGTACCATTCCCGCTCTAACAAATCTTCCGTCTGGTATACCAGGTTGGTTGTCAGCACACGGCTGATGGTACCATTTTCATAAGCTTCATCAAACCGTTTCAAGCCTGCAGTAAACAGGCCGAAGGTAGCAAAGATAAAAATTCTGTTTGCTTTTCGCGCCTTCAATGCGGTAGCTACTTCAATAACGCTTTCGCCGGAGGAGATCATGTCATCAATGACGATGACGTCCTTACCCTCTACGCTGGAGCCTAAGAATTCGTGAGCCACAATGGGGTTTCTGCCATTCACAACCCGGGTATAGTCACGACGCTTGTAGAACATACCCATATCAAGACCAAGTACGTTGGCAATATAAATGGCTCTGCTCATGCCGCCTTCATCAGGGCTCACTACCATCATATGATCAGCGTCAATGGAAAGACCTTTTACATGCGTTAGTAATCCCTTGATAAACTGATAAGCCGGCTGCACTGTTTCAAAGCCGCTTAATGGAATAGCATTTTGTACACGAGGGTCATGGGCATCAAAGGTGATGATGTTATCCACGCCCATATTTACCATTTCCTGTAAGGCCAATGCACAGTCAAGGGATTCTCTTGCGGTTCTCTTGTGTTGTCGGCTTTCATATAGGAAAGGCATAATCACTGTAATACGTCTGGCTTTGCCCCCTACTGCAGCAATGATTCTCTTTAGATCCTGATAGTGATCGTCAGGGGACATATGATTGATCTGTCCGCAGAGAGAATAGGTTAAACTGTAGTTGGCTACATCAACCATAATATATAAATCTACGCCACGTACAGATTCTAATATGGTTCCCTTGGCTTCTCCTGATCCGAAACGGGGAACCTTGGCACCGAGAATATATGAGTTACGCTGATATCCTGCAAATGCCAAACTGTCTTTGTGTTCACTCTCCCGTTCGGTTCTCCATTTAACAAGATAATAATCCACCTTTTCACCAAGGGATTTACAACCTTGCATGGGAATGAGTCCTAAAGAACCCACTGGGATTGTTTCAAGATTACGCTTTTCCTCACGTCTGTTCATGGGGATTTGCCTCACTTTCTGTTCCTTTTCTTTATGATTCTGATATCTGAACCGGTAAGCTTACAAAGCTCAAACTGACTGGTGATACGAGAGAATACTCTGTCAGAATACCGGTCTCTTAATTCTTCCAACGAAAGATTGGTGGAAATGATAGTTGCTTTTTTTGCAAGATGACGACTGGTTAAACAGGAGAATAAACTGGACGCCACGAACTGATTCATCAGCTCTGTTCCAAGGTCGTCGATGATCAGAAGATCGCAGGAGGTAATATCCGACAGTTCCACATCGGATTCAGAACCTGCTTTTCGGAATGTATGCTGCGCCATTTGTTCAAAGAACTCGGTGGCACTAAAATACACCACAGAATTGCCTTTGTTCAACAATTCTTTGGCAATACAAGCCGATAAGAATGATTTACCAGTACCTACTGTACCATAAAAGAATAGATTGTGATAGTCGGAATTAAAGTTTTTTACAAAATTTCTGGCGGTCTGTTCCGCACTGCGAAAGCGATGTAAGTCATCTCCCTGATAGAATTCATAGGAAAGATTATCAAAATTTTCTGTCTCCAACAGTTCATTGATATGAGACTGGTGAAAGAGAAGAGAAATGATCGCCTGCTTAAAGCAATGGCATTTTTCTGTGCCTATATATCCGGTGTCCTTGCAATCCGGACAATCGTAGACAGGTTCCAGATAATCAGCCGGATATCCGGATTTTACCAATAGCTCTGTTCGCTGTTTGCGAAGCTCTGCCAATATATCGTGGAGAGAGGCAAGGGCGGAATCATCGCCGCTTAATAATTTTTCTCCCTGGGCAACACTGATGGAAGCAATGGAATCGCACAAGTCCGCGTAGCCTTTGACCTTATCGCGTACTTCACGCTTCCTTTCTTCCATCAGGTGTCGGTTTTTGGTCTGGGTTGCCTCGTACTTCCGAAGCAGTAAATCGTATTGCGCGTTGGATAAAGCCACGTGTACTCTCCTTATTTTTGAAAATGGAATAACCCTAAAGGGTTACCCGTTACTTAACAATTCTTTCTCTAAAGCACTGAAATCGTAATCATGCTGTTCGAACTTTCCAAAAGCACCGGGGGCAGCTTTGGGTATAGCAGCGGAACTTGTTTTCTTATGAGCCTGATCCAACCCGGCGATATCTGCTTTCTGCTTTACACCGGCCTGATGCCAGTTGGTCAGAATTTTGTCAGCATATTCAAAACGATGAGAGTCAGTTGCCAATACGGTTCTGTCACAGGCTGCCTTAATGATGGACAAATCAAAGCCGAAGTCGTTAGTCCATCTTTTGATGA
The DNA here is from genome assembly GCA_945787995.1 of uncultured Lachnospiraceae bacterium. Taxonomy (GTDB): domain Bacteria; phylum Bacillota; class Clostridia; order Lachnospirales; family Lachnospiraceae; genus Acetatifactor. The sequence continues at coordinate 29,494 of CALZKI010000001.1, forward strand.
AAACCATTTCTGCATCTGTGGGAATGGAATTTTTACCCAGGGCATTCATGATTTCATACACAATTTTATCATATTTCGAAGCAAAACGGGCCGCCTGTTTGGGGGTAGAAATGCCTGCCTGTGCCCAGTTTATTGCAACCTTTTCGATATAGCGGAAGTCCGTTTTGCCGCGGCCTACGCAGTACTGAATCAGGTAATCGATCAAATCCTCCGAAAATGCAAGCTTATCGGAAATAAAGAAAATGGACTTGATCTCGTTGGGTGTCAAAATTTTCTTTAAGTACTGCTCTGCAATAAACAGAAGTCTGGAACTGGCTTCGTTGCTCTTAAACGCTTTCAGCTGGTCCAAAGAATACTGGGGTTTCTCATAAGGATCGGCACTCTGCTCCGGCTCGTTTTCTTTTGTCAGGTCAGTCACTGTGGTAAACAGTCTGACAGAAGGAATGGGAGTGGGAATGGCAGGGCTGTTTTTTCCATCACCGGCTTCCTTTGCAGCATCGGGGATGGGCAAAAACTGTAAGCTTTCCAGAGATTTATCCTCCCGGAAGGAGAGCTTCAGCAATTTCTTCTTCTCCCAATATTTCAGGGCACGGATAATATCTTTTTCAGTATAGTTGAACAGATCTGCCAAATCAGAAATACTGGTGCTTTGGCCGGCATTTACCATGCGAAGAAGATACAGATAGATCTTCAACTGGGCATCATTGGCATCAGCCATATAGGTATCAATAAAACAATTTGACAGCACGGTAAAATCAGCGCAGCCATTTTGCGACATTCTAAACTCTCCCATAATTCACCTTTTCATTCACACATTTGCCCGTTCACACACTCGAGCAAGTGTGATTATAGCATGGTCATTTGCAAATAGATATGGTCAAAGTGACAGAATAAACAAAATCCTTTTTGGGAGGCGGACTGTCTTTTATCCACATTTTTACAGATGAAATGTGGATTTCGTGGATAGCATCGCTGTAGGGTTGATTTTGCGGAAGGCGAACGAAAAAAATATCCACGAAAAAGGGAGAACAGAAAACTCTCTTTTCGTGGATATGTGGATAACTTTATTCCAGAAGCAGGTTTTCTCCGATTTTTACAACATCTCCGGCCCCCATAGTTATCAACAGGTCACCTTTTGTGCAATTTTTTTTGAGAAATTCCTGTATTTCTTCAAAAGAAGGGAAATAGTCGCACACTGTTCCCAATGCTTTGATTCTTTCCTGTAATGTTTCAGAACTGATGCCCAACGTATCGGTTTCCCTGGCGGCATAAATGTCGGCCAGTACGACTCGGTCCGCTAAACCAAGTGCTTTCGCGAAATCATCCATAAATGCGTAGGTCCTGGTGTAAGTGTGAGGCTGGAATACACACCAGATCGTGTTGTGAGGATAATTTCGGGCGGCTGTTAAGGTTGCACGAATCTCTGTGGGATGGTGGGCATAGTCATCGATCACAGTCACTCCATGATAGTCTCCCTTGTACTCGAAACGGCGTTCTGTTCCGGTGAATTTCTGAAGAGATGCTGCTGTCTTCTCCTCAGAAAGGCCAAGCAGTTCAGACATTGCAATAACCGAAAGAGCATTGATCACATTATGCTTTCCGGTAACGCCCAGGCTATACTTTCGATCGGTTTTCCGGCCATTCCTGACCAGCGTGAAGGTTGGTCGTGCCATCTCATCAAAGGATAAGTCTGCAAAAGAGTAATCGGCATCCTCTTCGGAGCCGAAGGTAATGACTTTGCAGTTCAATCCTTCCGTAATGTCCCCGTAGTTATCGATATCACTGTTGATAAGTAAGATACCCTCTTGGGGAAGGAGTGCTGCAAATTTTCTGAAGGAATCACGGATGTGGGTCAAATCCTTGAAATAATCCAGGTGATCCGCCTCTATATTTAATATGACACTGATCTTTGGGAAAAAGTGCAGAAAACTGTCCGTATATTCACAGGCCTCGGTAACAAAGTAGTTGTCATTACCGACTCTGTAGTTGCCACCGATGGATGGAAGAATTCCGCCGATGGAAAGCGTGGGGTCCGTATCTTCTGCCAGCAATACTTCAGAGAGCATGGAAGTAGTCGTTGTTTTGCCATGGGTACCGCTGATAGCGATAGGCAGTTTGTAGTTTTTCATCAACTGTCCCAAAAGCTCAGCCCTGGAAAGCATGGGAATCTGAAGTGCTCCTGCACCTATCATTTCGGGATTGGTATCCTTGATGGCGCTTGTGTAAACCACCAGATCCACATCGGAGGTGATGTGAGAACAGGTCTGCCCGTAATAAATGGTGGCATTTTTCGCTTCCAATTCAGCGGTTAATGGACTTTTTTGTCTGTCTGATCCGGAAACCCTGAAACCTTCCGAAAGAAGAATTTCAGCCAGACCACTCATACTTATACCTCCTATCCCAATAAAATAGACGTGGACAGGATGTTTGAAATCAATTTGATACATGTTGGCTCCTGAATAGTTTTCTCAATTATGAATTCAAAGTGAGACAATAATCTTTTACAATTATATTTTATTAGTTTACATCTTTTTTCAAAAAGTAACAAGTAGTGGAAGAATTTGTTATTTATATACATATTTTATGTCAAAATCATGCATTTTTTTGTAAATAATATTCACTAATCGAGATGAGTATGATATAATAACAGAACAAAATGTATTCATTGTCAGATTTAGCAAGATATTTCATCGACAAATGGTACATTTTTGAAAATATTACAACTATACAACAGGGGTGATTTTATGGTTAAGAAGGAAATGATCGCCATGCTGTTGGCCGGTGGTCAGGGCAGCAGGCTGGGCGTTCTCACATCGAAAGTCGCAAAACCGGCAGTTTCGTTTGGAAGCAAATACAGAATTATTGACTTCCCACTCAGTAACTGCATCAATTCGGGAGTAGATACGGTTGGCGTATTGACACAGTATCAGCCACTTCGTCTGAATACCCATATCGGGATCGGTATTCCGTGGGATTTAGATAGAAATATCGGTGGTGTAACAGTACTTCCGCCTTATGAAAAGAGTGCAAACAGCGAGTGGTACACAGGTACTGCAAATGCTATTTTGCAGAATATCGATTACATGGAAAGCTACAATCCGGAATATGTGCTGATTCTGTCAGGTGACCATATCTATAAGATGGATTATGAAGTGATGCTGGATTTCCATAAAAAGAACGGGGCTGAAGTGACCATCGCAGTTATGCCTGTTCCTATGGAAGAAGCAAAGCGTTTCGGCATTATGATTACCGACGAGAACAGGAAAATAACAGACTTCGAAGAGAAGCCTGAGAATCCCAGAAGTAATCTGGCTTCCATGGGCATCTATATCTTCAACTGGAAGACATTAAAGGAAGCATTGCTTTCCAATGAGACACAGCCTAACCTGGATTTTGGTAAACACATTATTCCTTATGTACATAAAAACGGAGCACCGCTTTATGCTTATGAATTCAATGGATATTGGAAGGATGTGGGAACCCTGAATTCCTATTGGGAAGCCAATATGGAGCTGATCGATATCGTTCCTGAGTTCAATTTATATGAAGAGTATTGGAAGATTTACACCAGGTCTGAAATCCTGCCTCCTCAGTATCTGTCCAGCGACAGTGTGATTGAGAGAAGTATCATCGGGGAAGGCACCGAGATCTACGGTAAGGTCTACAACTCAGTGATCGGCCGTGGCGTTGTCATTGGTAAAGGAACCGTGATACGCGATTCCATTATTATGAACAATACAGTTATTGGTGAGAACTGTGAACTGTACAAAGCGATTGTGGCAGAGGAAACAGTGATTGCCGATAACGTGAAGCTGGGTATCGGCGAGGAAGTGCCCAATGAGACGGATCCACACATCTACAATCATGGTATTGTAACTGTTGGTGAAAAGAGCTTTGTTCCTGCAGGTGTTACGGTTGGAAAGAACTCCGTTGTGTTTGGTATTACATCAGAAGAGGATTATCCGGATCACTACTTACCAAGCGGAAAAACTTTGATTAAGGTAGGTGATAAATAATGAGAGCAATCGGTATTATTTTAGCTGGTGGTAATAACCACAGAATGAAGGAATTAACACGGAAGAGAGCGACCTGTGCAATGCCTATCGCCGGATGCTACAGAAGTATCGACTTTGCATTGAGCAATATGACTAACTCTCATATCAATAAAGTAGCTGTTCTGACACAGTATAATGCGGGCAGCTTAAACGAGCACTTAAGTTCTTCCAAATGGTGGAACTTTGGTAGAAAACAGGGTGGATTGTCTGTATTTACCCCTACCATTACAGCAGACAGTAATGTGTGGTACAGGGGAACAGCAGACGCCATTGCACAGAACCTGGCTTATTTGAAATCCTCTCATGAACCATATGTTGTGATTTCCTCCGGTGACTGCGTATATAAGATGGATTACAATAAGGTTTTGGAATACCATATCGACAAGAAAGCAGATATTACAGTGGTTGTGAAGACCATGCCTGCCGGCTTTAATGTAGAGCGTTACGGCACGGTAAGGATGAATGAGGATTGCAGAATTGAAGAATTCGAGGAGAAACCGATTTCTGCAAAATCCAATACCATTTCCTGCGGTATCTATGTTGTAAGAAGAAGACTCTTAATCGAAATGATTGAGCGCTGCGCAGAAGAAGACAGATATGATTTGGTAAAGGACGTGCTGATCCGTTACAAGGATATGAAGAACATCTACGGTTATAAGATGCAGGAATACTGGTCAAATATCTCTTCTGTAGAAGATTATTTCACCACCAATATGGATTTCTTAAAGCCGGAAGTCAGAGATTATTTCTTCAAACAGTATCCGGATATTTACTCTAAGGTAGATGATCTGCCTCCTGCAAAATACAATACAGGTGCGGTTGTGAAGAACAGTCTTGTATCCTGTGGATGTATCGTTAACGGAACGGTTGAAGATTCTGTTGTATTCAAGAAAGCATACATTGGCAATAACTGCTACATCAAGAACTGTATTATTCTGAATGATGTGTATATAGGGGACAATACGCATATTGAAAATTGCATTGTGGAAAGCAGAGGTACGATCAGAGCCAATTCCTGCTTCAAGGGCGAGGACGGAATTAAGATAGTGGTTGAACATAGCGAGAGATACGTTATCTAATGTTCATGAACTAAAGATATAAGACTTATAAGGGGGAAGAAAAATGAATATTACAGATGTAAGGGTTCGTAAGATCACCGCTGAAGGGAAGATGAAAGCAATTGTTTCCATCACCATTGATGATGTGTTTGTAGTACATGACATCAAAGTGATCGATGGTGAGAAAGGGTTGTTCATCGCCATGCCCAGCAAAAAGGCAACAGATGGAGAATATAGAGATATTGCGCATCCTATTAACTCCAAAACAAGAGAAGATTTGCAGAACCTGATTTTATCTCGTTATGAACAGGCGTTATTGGAGCCTGACACAGAAGAATAAGTAATATGCTGAATCGGCAGGGCGTTTAGCCTTGCCGATTTTTTATGCAAGGATGCACACGATTTTGCAGTGGAATATTGTCGCGAAAATCTGTTTTCTATGATAAGATTTCTGGTATAAGACATAGAAATGAGGTGCCGGATGTATATTATTGTAGGCTTAGGAAATCCTGACAGAAAATATCAGGGAACAAGACATAATATTGGATTTGATGTGGTGGATGCGTTTGCAAAGCGTTTCTCCATTGATGTGATCAATAAGAAATTTAACGCACTGGTTGGCACAGGAGTGGCGGAGGGCCACAAGGTTGTGCTGGTGAAGCCGCAGACCTATATGAATCTCAGCGGAGAAAGTGTGCGCCGTGTATTGGATTTTTATAAAGTAGATGAGACACAGGAACTGATTGTCATATCGGATGATATCAGTCTGGATGTGGGCAGATTGCGTATCAGAAAAAAGGGAAGTGCAGGCGGTCACAATGGATTAAAAAATATCATTCTCCATTTGGGCCATGGTAACTTCCACCGTATTAAGGTAGGGGTAGGCGAGAAACCCACGGGTTATGACCTGGCAGATTACGTACTGGGACACTTTTCAAAAGAAGAACAGAAGGTGATGGAAGAAACTGCCAAACGGGCAGTTGAGGCATTGCTTGTTATGATGAATGAGGGCGCTGATGCGGCCATGAATCAATTTAATTGATGGATTTCGTAAAGGAAATGATTCAGTAAATAGACTAAAGCGAGAGGAAAAGTCGTTGAGAGCATTACAGGAACCATTGTATGAGCTGGCCGAATTTGACCGGATAGCAAAAGAATTCAGAAAACCGGGAGGGAGTGTTACCTTAACCGGATGTGTGGAATCTCAGAAACTTCACATCATAAATGGCTTGTCTGATGGATTTAAAAATAAAATTATCATAACCTACAGTGACTTGCGGGCAAAGCAGCTGTATGAAGAATACCGTTTCTATGATCGGAATGTCCTTTTTTTCCCTGCCAAGGATTTGATTTTCTTTCAGGCAGACATTCACGGAAACCAGTTGACCAGAGAACGAGTTAAGTGTTTTAAAAGAATTCTGTCAGGGAAACCGGTGACAGTGATCACCACCCTGGACAGTTTTATGACACCTCAGATTCCTCTGGATTATATGAAGGAGAATGTGATTCATATTGCGGTCCACGATTCCCTGGATGAACGTCAGATTGCCGGAAAACTGGTAACGCTTGGCTATGAGAAGACTTATCAGGTAGAGGAGCCGGGACAATTTTCCATCCGGGGCGGCATTTTGGACGTGTATGATCTGACGGAAGAAAATCCTTATCGAATTGAGTTATGGGGAGATGAGGTGGATTCCATTCGAAGCTTTGATGTGCTGAGTCAGAGATCCGTAGAAAAGCTGCAGTCCATAGATATTTATCCGGCCTCGGAAATGATCCTGGATGAAGAACGATTGCAGAGAGGTCTGACACTTTTGGAGGAAGATGCCACAGGCTGCTCGGAAGAATTACGCAAGGCTTTTAAGACGGAAGAAGCTTATCGCGTAAAAAGTCAGGTAAAGGCATTGAAAGAGCAACTGCTGGAGTTTGGCGTGTCCATTTCCAGTTTGAATATGGACAGCTATGTGCATTATTTCTTTGAAGAGACAGATTCTCTGCTTACTTATTTTGTACCGGAAGGAACCGGTATCTTTCTGGATGAACCTTCCAGAGTAGAGGAACAGGTAAATGCTGTAATGGCGGAATTTACCGACAGCATGATGCACAGGTTGGAGAAGGGATACATTCTGCCGGGCCAGGCAGACATTCTGATTCCCTATGAGGCTATCTGTGAGAAATTGTCAAAGTACAGTGTAGCCGGCATTTGCATGATGGATCTGAAGAATACCCTTCATAAGAGTGAACACCGACTGGATATACACTGCAGAAGCATGGCTTCCTATAAGGGAGATTTTGTGGGTCTGGTAAAGGATCTGCAGAAGCTGAAGAAGAACGGTTACCGGGTACTCCTTTTATCCGGTTCCAGAACAAGGGCAAAGCGTCTGGCCAAGGACCTGGCAGAAGAATATGAATTGTCCTCTTTCTATTCGGAGGATCCAGACAGAGAGATTCAACCCGGGGAAATCATGACTTACTATGGTCATGTGGAAAAAGGCTTTGAGTATCCCTTGATTAAGTTTGCCGTTATCACGGAAACAGACATTTTCGGGAATGAACAGAAGAAGCAGAAAAGGAAACAAAAAGGTTCCGGCAAGACAATTGAAGACTTCAAGGATCTGAAGGTAGGAGACTATGTGGTACATGAAACCCATGGTTTGGGAATTTACCAGGGTATTGAAAAAATAGAAGTAGACAAGGTGGAAAAAGACTACATGAAGATTTCCTACCGGGACGGTGGAAATCTCTATGTGTTGGCAACCAGCCTGGATATGATACAAAAATATGCATCTGCAGATGCGGAAAAAGTACCCAAGATCAATAAACTGGGTACATCGGAATGGACCAAGACGAAAACCAAAGTCCGCACTGCAGTAGATGGTGTGGCGAAGGAGCTGGTGGAACTGTATGCCGTAAGGCAACAGAAGCAGGGCTATCAGTATGGACCGGATACGGTATGGCAGAAAGAGTTCGAGGAGATGTTCCCGTATACGGAAACCGGAGACCAGTTAAGTGCCATTGAGGCAACCAAACAGGACATGGAAAGCAGCAGAATCATGGATCGTCTGGTATGCGGAGATGTGGGATACGGTAAAACGGAGATCGCTATCAGAGCAGCCTTCAAGGCAGTGCAGGAAGGTAAACAGGTAGTGTACCTGGTGCCAACTACCATTCTGGCCCAGCAGCATTACAATACGTTTGTGCAGCGAATGAAGGATTTCCCTGTGCGAATCGATTTGTTATCCCGGTTTCGAAGCACTGCACAACAGAAAAAGACAATAGATGACCTCTCAAAAGGCTTTGTAGATATTGTGATCGGAACCCATCGAGTGCTGTCCAAGGATGTTGCCTTCAAGGATCTGGGGCTGCTTATCGTAGACGAAGAACAACGATTTGGAGTCACCCACAAAGAGAAAATAAAGCAGTTGAAAGAAGATGTAGATGTATTGACTCTCACAGCGACACCGATTCCCAGAACCCTTCATATGAGCCTGGTGGGAATTCGAGATATGAGTGTGTTGGATGAAGCGCCGGAAGAGCGAGTGCCCATTCAGACCTTTGTCTGTGAATACAACGAAGAAATGGTTCGTGAAGCCATATCCAGAGAACTGGCCAGAGGTGGTCAGGTGTACTATGTATTTAACCGGGTGAACGGGATAGCAGAGATGGCGGCAACCATATCAGAGCTTGTTCCCGGTGCCAATGTGGCATACGCCCACGGCCAGATGCAGGAGCGTGAACTGGAAAGGATCATGTACGATTTTGTGGATGGAACCATCGATGTACTGGTCTCCACCACTATCGTAGAGACCGGTATGGATATACCCAATGTGAATACCATGATCATACATGATTCGGATCGACTGGGCTTATCCCAGCTTTACCAACTGCGGGGCCGTGTGGGAAGATCCAATAGGACAGCTTACGCCTTCTTAATGTATCGAAGAGACAAATTGCTGACAGAGGTTGCGGAAAAACGCCTGGCTGCCATTCGTGAGTTTACCGATCTGGGAAGCGGTTATCGGATCGCCCTGCGTGATCTGGAAATCAGAGGTGCCGGTAACCTGCTTGGAAAGAAACAGCATGGACACATGGCAGCAGTAGGATATGAGTTGTACTGTAAGATGCTAAATGATGCAGTTCGAAAACTGAAGGGAGTGCAGGTAAGAGAACGGTTTGAAACCAATGTGGATCTGGATGTGGCGGCATACATTCCTCCCTCTTATATCATGAACGAAACCCAGAAGCTGGAAATCTATAAACGGATTGCAGCCATCGAAACCGATACGGAATGTGAGGAAGTAAAAGAAGAATTGCTGGATCGTTTCGGTGAAATTCCGAAATCGGTAGATAATCTGTTGCGCATTGTACTGATTAAAATTGCAGCGAATAAATTATTTATTACAGAAATACGGGGAAAAACAGGATCGCTCTCCTTCCGTATGAAACCGGATGCACCAATCCATGTGGAATGTATTCCCGGTATGCTGAAGGCCCAGGGCGGAAAGATGACCTTTGATCCCAAAGGGGTTCCCACCTTCCGGTACCGTTACGTGAAATACGGTGTGATTGAAGAGGATGAGCGACAACTGATGGAACATACAGAACGTTTGCTGAAAGAAGCATTTGCTACGTTACTATAAAGCGGAGGAACTTAAGGATATGAAAACATGGCTTAAAGTGTCTTTAGGGTTAATTGCCTTATCGGAGGCAGTTTTTACAGGTGCAGGTTTGGGTGCCTTCATGATGAATCTGCGTCGAAGACCTGAATGGGATGATGGCATACGTATCTTAAGCCAGGATGATATGCGCAACGATTTCTATCGTCGTAAGCATATGGTCTGGATCAACAGCCAAAAACAGGAAAAGTATGAAAGGGTGTCCTTCGATGGCTTAAAACTGAAAGCAACCTATGTGTACAATGAGGCACAAACGGAAACCAAAGAAAGAAAGGTGGTTCTGTTTTCCCATGGTTATGGCGGCAAAGGAATTGGCGATATGAGCACTTTTGCAGATTATTACTCCGCACGGGGATATGACATGTTCTTCCCGGATCAGAGAACCCACGGGGAAAGTGAAGGTACCTTTATCACTTTCGGAGCCAATGAGCATCGGGACATTCAGATGTGGTGCGATGAAATTGTGAAGAAGTGGGGGCCTGACTGCAAAATCGTCCTTCACGGTTGGTCCATGGGTGCTGCTACCGCATACCTTGCCGTGTGCCATGGCATGCCCTCCCAATTGAAATGCCTGGTATTCGACTGCGGTTACTGCTCCGCCTACGAAGAGTTCATGAGTGTTGCCAAGCATGCTTTTCCACTTCCGGAACCGATTCTGCACTGGGTTGTGCTGCACGCCGGAATTTGGACCAGACTGCTGGCCCATTTTCCCATCTCAGAGGCTTCTCCTCTGCACTATGCAGACAGGATGAAGCTTCCCGTGCTGTTCGTCCACGGTGCCGCTGATGACTTCGTGCCTACTTGGATGGGACACAAGCTTTATGCAGCCACCAAAAACGTACCCTACAAGGATCAGCTCATCGTGCCCGACGCAGGTCATGTCATGAGCTACGTGTATGATCGGGATGCCTACCAGGATGCCCTGGACCGCCTCCTTGACTTCGCCATGTAATCCTGACCGTATCGTTTCCCAACCGGTCGGCACCTTCCCGTGTCGGCCGGTATTCTTTTGCCCTCTCTCCACCTTCTCCCTCACCCCTCGCCTCTCCCCCGGCCAGTCTGTTGGCAACTCCAATTGCCTCCCTGATTCTCCTCCTACCCTTCTCACCTTCGATAATTCATGTCTTTTCAAGGGTGGACACCCCGTAGGCCTATGTTCACCTGTGGGAAGACGATTTCAGTTCCATTTCGTGTTTTTCTTTGCGTCGCAAACGAGCTACATGTTAATCCGGCTTTCAACCGTCCAAAGAGCGAAGCTCTGCGTTTTGAAAGCCGGATTATAATATCAACGTAGCGAGTGCGACGCTTAGAAAAACTAGAAATAGAACTGGAGTCTTCCACAGGTAGTACATAGGCCACGGGGATGTTCACCCATTGCCAAGACATGAAAATTGTGAGAAGGGCAGGAGGAGGGGAGGCAGATGGAGTTGCCAACAGACTGGCCCGGGGGAGAGGCGAGGGGTGAGGGAGAAGGCGGGGGAGAGGGGAGCGAAGAAAAAGCCCGACACGGGAAGGTGCCGGGCTGAGAGGGAACAGGATACTGTTAGGGTTAATTGCCGAAGCCGAAGTTTTCGAACAGATCGAAGAGTTGACCGTACGGGTTTACGTAGTGGGTGTCGCCATCGGAATCCGGGGATGGTTCATCGGTGGATTCCGAAGTGTCGGTTTCGGGTGTGGTTTCGGAAGCGTTCACACTGGCGGGTGACAGGGTGACAGGCACATCCATGGAGGTGTAGCCGTCAAGGGACTGTCGGGAGATGGTGATGGTAACGGTTTCGCCTGCCCGGTAGTACGCCAGATATCTCTTCAGGGAGGTGGTGTCGCTTACCGGTTTTTTGTCGATGGCTGTGATGATATCACCTTTCTTTAGACCGGCCTGTGCAGCACCTGCGTCAGCAGTTGTGTCACTGATGTATACACCAACAGGCATATCGTAGGCATTGCTGATGTCTTTTGTCACATCGATACAGCTGATGCCAAGAACACCGCGGTCTGCTTCCTCTACAAGGGTTTTTGTTTCGCTGTTCATCATGATTTCCACGTTTTCCATGATGGTGGAGATGGGGATGGCATATCCCATACCTTCTACGGTGCTGGTTGCAATTTTGGCGGAGTTGATACCGATCAGCTCACCATTCATGTTGAATAGAGCACCACCACTATTACCGGGGTTGATGGCTGCATCTGTCTGGATATATTTGTTGGCACTGCCGATATCGCTGCCGCCTTCCACGGTACGGTTCATGGCACTGACGATACCTGTTGTAACGGACTGGCCATAACCCAGAGCATTACCGATAGCAACCACCTGCTGACCCAGCTTCAGTTCATTGGAATCACCGATGCTGGCTACTGTGATATGGTCAACAGTAACCTGCTCCAGACTGTTCATATCGATGGCGATTACGGCAATGTCTCTTGCAGAGTCGTAGTCTTTTACCTGTGCGGTAATGATATTTTTCTGATCTACTGTTTCCTGATTTTCTTCCCAACTGAACACTACACTGAGTTGTTCACTGCCTTCAATCACATGATAGTTGGTGAGAATCAGCAGTTCTGTATTTGTCTGACCGATGATTACACCGGAACCGCTGCTGTTGGTTTCCTGTGTGAAGTTACCCCACATGCTGCGGATCTCTGTCTCCCCCTTGTTGGTAATAGCCACCACACTGGGCATGCACTTATCAACGATCTCTGATACATCCATTTCTTTGCTGCTGGCTGTTGTCAGAGCATCCTCCGGTGTTTGCAAGGGAGATTCTGTGGTCTCTTCATTCACTGCCGTTTCAGTCTCTTCAGACGTTTCACCTTCTTCCGAAGGAACTGCCTCTTCCGTGGTTTCCTCCGTGGTGTCTCCGGCTTGGTCTTTACCAACATAAGAGTCGGCGGCGGACTTGATTTCACTAAGATGACTGAATGTATAGCTGCTGCCTACGCCTAATAACACGCCTAAAATCAATAGAAGTGTACATAACAATGCAACTTTTTTCTTGCTCATTTTTCATTCTCCTCTCCGGATAACAAGTTTATGGCTGCATGCAGCCGGTTATCTTTTTTACTTATTATGTGGATACTATAAGAAAGGAATGTGGCAAAATTGTGTGAAAAATGTGAAAAAATTGTGTCTTTAGAAAAACTTTGCTAAAATGGCTACGGCGAGTTTGGATAAATCGGATGCCTGTTTGGAGGAAATATGAAAAAAAGACCGGTACTTGGCATTGTTGCTCATGTAGATGCTGGAAAAACAACTTTATCGGAAGCTATGCTGTATACCTGCGGTTCCATTCGAAAATTAGGCCGGGTGGATAATCGGGATGCCTTTTTGGACACCGACGAGCAGGAGCGGGCGAGAGGGATTACGATTTTCTCAAAACAGGCCAGATTTTCATATCAGGATATGGATATTACCCTGCTGGATACTCCCGGACATGTGGACTTTTCTGCAGAAATGGAGCGGACACTGCAGGTATTGGATTATGCGGTTCTGGTGGTCAGTGGGCCTTCCGGTGTGCAGGGACATACGGCAACCCTGTGGAAACTGCTGCAGCGTTATCAGATTCCCACATTTATTTTCGTGAATAAGATGGACTGCCCCGGTACAGACCGAGAAGTCCTAATGAAGCATTTGAAGAAGGAACTGACAACCGGATGTGTGGATTTTACCGATTCATCTACCGATGTATTTGCGGAAGAGATTGCAGTACAGGATGAGGCTGTGTTGGAAAAGGTGTTAGAGGGAACCTGGGAGTGCGTTCCGGACACGGAGATACAGCGATTGATTGTGGAAAGAAAGGTTTTCCCCTGTTTATTCGGATCGGCTCTGAAGGTACAGGGGGTAGAGGAATTGCTTTCTCTGATGGACCGATTTATCGTGAACCGATATGAAAAAAACGGAGAGCCCTTTGGGGCAAGAGTATATAAGATTGGTCGGGATGAACAGGATCAAAGATTAACTTACCTGAAGGTCACCGGTGGCGTGCTGCAGGTGAAGGATGTGGTGGAGGGGGAAAAGGTAAACCAGATCCGCCTCTATTCCGGAGATAAGTTTGAAACGGTGAATCAGGTGGTTGCGGGACAGGTCTGTGCTGTCACCGGCTTAACAGGCACCAAGCCGGGACAGGGGCTTGGTACCGAGGAGGGGACAAATGTTCCTGTTCTGGAGCCGGTTATGACCTACAAGCTGGAACTGCCGGATGATACCAGCCCGATACAGATGCTTCCCAAAATGAAGAAACTGGAAGAGGAAATTCCTGAACTGCATGTGCTCTGGCAGGAAGAATTGCAGGAAATTCAGGTGCAGGTAATGGGCAGTGTACAGATCGAAATCCTGAAAAATCTGATTGCCAAAAGATTTCAAATCGGGGTGCAGTTTGGAACCGGTAAAATTGTCTATAAGGAAACCATTGTAAACACGGTGGAGGGTGTGGGCCATTTTGAGCCCCTTCGTCATTATGCGGAAGTGCATCTTTTGATGGAGCCCGGAGAACCGGGGAGCGGGTTGCAGTTCGCTGCCGCCGTAAGTGAGGATCTGCTGGATAAAAACTGGCAGCGTCTGATTCTGACTCATTTGGAAGAAAAGGAACACAGAGGGGTGCTCCTGGGAGCACCCATAACAGATATGCGTATAACGCTGGTGGCAGGGAAAGCCCACCTGAAGCATACCGAGGGTGGAGATTTCAGACAGGCTACCTATCGTGCAGTGCGTCATGGATTGATGCAGGCGGATTCTGTTCTGCTGGAACCCTGTTATGCGTTTCGTCTGGAGCTTCCCACGGAAAATGTGGGACGTGCCATGAATGACATCCAAAATATGCATGGTACATTTACTCTGGAAGAAACGGATTCTGCAGGAAATCTCTCTGTGATCACGGGAAAAGCACCTGTCAGTTGTATGCAGGACTATCAGACCAAGGTCACTGCCTATACCGGAGGACAGGGGCACATCACCTGTGAACCTGCCGGATATCAGGTGTGTCATAACACGGAAGAAGTACTTGCCAAAAGCATATATGATCCGGAGCGGGATATGAGAAATCCGGCGTCTTCTGTCTTTTGTGCCCACGGTGCCGGCTTTGTGGTGGAATGGGACAGCGTGGAATTCTTCATGCATGTGGACAGTGGCCTGATGCTGCTGCAGCCGCCGATTGATCCGGAAGAACGGGTAATCGGCAGAGCTAGAGAATCCTTTGACTATGACAGCATCGGAACAGAGGAGATTGATGAAATCATAGCAAAGAGCAGTTCGGCAAATCGCAGACCGGACAGCAATCGCAGAATAGGTTGGAACGGCAAGCAAAGAACCGGCGTGAAACGCATTTCGGCTGTTACGGGTAACAATAGGCAAGGAGATAACAAGTTTTCAGCAGACGGTGCCACAGGCGGTCTTCAGAATGAGGGAAGCAGGAAAAACAAGGCAAAACCGCAGGTGAAAAAGAGTGCGTACCTGCTGGTAGACGGATATAACGTGATTTTCGCCTGGAACAGTCTGAAGGCACTGGCAGCAGTCAACATTGACAGTGCCAGGGATCGATTACTGGATATCCTGTCCAATTACCAGGGGATGAAAGGTGTGGAAGTGATTGTGGTCTTTGATGCCTATCGGGTGACAGGTCATAAGACAGAATATTTTGATTACCACAACATCCATGTGGTATATACAAGAGAAGCGGAGACTGCGGACCGGTATATTGAGCGTTTTGCCCATGAGAATAA
>CALZKI010000002.1 GCA_945787995.1 uncultured Lachnospiraceae bacterium
TTTTATTTTCTTTTTATAATTTTCTTCCATTCATACTGTTGACAATAGTATAGGAAGGTGCTAATTTATGGTAAGAAGATGTTAGCACTCCACAGATATGAGTGCTAACAAACATTCAAAAGCAATGAAACCTATCGTAATGAGTCAAAAACACTTATGAGGGCCAGCGCATGCAAGATAAGAACTTTGCTGAATTAGATGAAAGAAAATATAAGATTCTGCAGGCGATTATCAGAAACTATTTGGAGACCGGCGAACCGGTGGGAAGCAGAACCATTTCCAAGGACAGTGATTTGAATCTCAGTTCCGCAACCATACGAAATGAGATGGCAGATCTGGAAGAGCTGGGATATATCCTGCAGCCCCATACATCCGCCGGACGCATTCCTTCTGATAAAGGATATCGATTCTATGTAGATCAGATGCTGATCGAGAAGGAACGTGAAGTGGAGGAACTGAAGGAAACATTGCTGCAGAAAGCTGGCAAAATGGATCAGCTGTTGCAGGAGGCTGCCAAGGTTCTGGCAAACAGTACAGAGTATGCTGCGATGATCTCCTCTCCCCAGTTGCACAAGAATAAGCTGAAATTTATTCAGCTTTCCAGAGTAGATGCGGCACATCTTCTGGTGGTTGTGGTGAGAGAAGGTAACCTGATTAAGAACACCATTATCCGTGTGGCTGAAGAACTCACAGAGGAATCGGTACTGAAGCTTAATATTTTGCTGAATACGCATTTGAACGGACTTGCCATGGAAGAGATCAATCTGGCCATGATAACTGCCCTGAAGCAGCAGGCGGGCATTCACAGTGATATCGTCAGCGAGGTGATTGATGCGGTTGCGGAAGCCATTCAGACGGATGAAGAACTGAAGATATATACCAGCGGCGCGAAGAACATTTTCAAATATCCGGAACTGGCAGACCATGAAAAGGCCAGTGAACTGGTTTCCACATTTGAAGAAAAACGTGGCCTCAATGAATTGGTTATGGAAACCCTGGCAGGAGAGAATGAAAACGGTATTCAGGTATTCATTGGCGAAGAGGCACCGGTAGAAGGCATGAAGGATTGCAGTGTGGTGACAGCTACCTATGAATTAGAAGAGGGCATGAAGGGAACCATAGGAATCATCGGACCGAAGAGAATGGATTATGATAAAGTGGTGGGTACACTGAAATCTGTGATGCATCAGTTGGATGAGATTTATAAAGAAAAGCCTTAAGAAGGCCTTGCCCCACGGATAATCGTTCCGGGGTACAGTAAGTAATAGAAAGGTGAGGTTTGGTAATGAGTGAAATGGAAAAACAGGAAGATATGAAGGATCCCATTTCCAATACAAACACTGAAGAAACAGTGGATGAAATGGAAGATACTGCAGAAGACACAGTAGAAACGGCTGCAGAAGAAGCGATAGACGAAGCTTCAGAGAATGAAGCGGATGAGCAGGACGACAAAGAAGCTGCTAAAGCAGATAAGAAGGCAAAAAAGAAAGCCAAGGCAGAAAAGAAGGATGCCATGAAGGAAAAGGTGGATGAACTGGAAGACAGAGTCAAACGCCAGATGGCAGAATTCGAGAATTTCAGAAAACGTACAGATAAAGAAAAGGCCATGATGTTTGAAACCGGTGCCAAGAGCGTGATCGAAAAGATCCTGCCTGTTGTAGATAACTTCGAAAGAGGACTGGCTACGATTCCCGAAGAGGAAAACGGAAAACCCTTCGCGGAAGGCATGGCAATGATCTACAAGCAGCTGATGACGGAGCTGGAGAAAATGGACGTAAAACCCATTGAAGCACTTGGTCAGGAATTCAACCCCGATTTTCACAATGCAGTGATGCAGGTGGAAAGCGATGAGTATGAATCCGGTGTGGTGGCTCAGGAACTGTTAAAGGGATATACCTACAGAGATACGGTTGTCAGACATAGCATGGTGGCAGTGGTTCAGTAAATAGGCAACACGTCATTCCGCAAATAAGAATGACTTGCAAATAGAAACAGTAAACAATAATAAAGTATAGAATAAAAGTAGGAGGCATCTATTATGAGTAAAATTATTGGTATCGACTTAGGTACAACAAACAGCTGCGTGGCAGTTATGGAAGGTGGTAAACCCACTGTTATCGCAAACACAGAAGGCGCAAGAACAACTCCTTCCGTAGTGGCATTTACAAAAACAGGTGAAAGACTTGTTGGTGAGCCTGCAAAACGTCAGGCTGTAACAAATGCAGACAAGACAATTGCATCCATCAAGAGAGATATGGGTACAGACCGTGGCCGTACTATTGATGGCAAGAAATATTCTCCTCAGCAGATTTCTGCCATGATTCTTCAGAAATTGAAAGCTGATGCAGAGAGCTATCTGGGCGAAAGCGTATCGGAAGCTGTTATTACAGTTCCTGCATACTTCAATGACGCACAGAGACAGGCTACAAAAGACGCCGGTAAGATTGCAGGGCTTGATGTAAAACGTATCATTAACGAGCCAACAGCAGCAGCTCTTGCTTATGGTCTTGATAATGAAAAAGAACAGAAAATTATGGTATACGATTTAGGTGGCGGTACCTTTGATGTATCTATCATCGAAATCGGTGACGGTGTAATCGAAGTTCTTTCCACAAATGGTGATACACATCTTGGCGGTGATGACTTTGACCAGAAGATCATTGACTGGATGTTGGCAGAATTCAAGGCTCAGGAGGGCGTAGACTTATCCAATGATAAGATGGCACTTCAGAGATTGAAAGAAGCAGCTGAAAAAGCGAAGAAGGAGCTTTCCTCCGCAACAACAACAAATATCAATCTTCCGTTCATCACAGCTACAGCAGAAGGCCCGAAGCATTTTGATATGAACCTTACCAGAGCCAAATTCGATGAGTTAACACATGATCTTGTAGAAAGAACAGCAATTCCGGTACAGAACGCTATGAAAGATGCAGGCTTAACCAATGCTGAACTGGGCCAGGTACTGCTGGTAGGCGGTTCCACACGTATTCCTGCTGTTCAGGATAAAGTAAGACAGTTAACAGGCAAAGAGCCCAGCAAATCCTTAAACCCTGATGAATGTGTTGCTCTTGGTGCTTCCATCCAGGGCGGTAAGCTTGCAGGCGATGCGGGTGCAGGTGATATCCTTCTTCTGGATGTAACTCCACTCTCTCTTTCCATTGAGACAATGGGTGGTGTGGCTACCAGACTGATTGAAAGAAATACAACAATTCCTACCAAGAAGAGCCAGATCTTCTCTACGGCTGCCGATAACCAGACTGCTGTTGATATCAACGTAGTACAGGGTGAAAGACAGTTTGCAAGAGATAACAAATCTCTGGGACAGTTCAGACTGGATGGTATTCCTCCGGCAATGAGAGGTGTTCCGCAGATCGAGGTTACTTTTGATATTGATGCAAACGGTATTGTTAACGTATCCGCGAAAGATCTTGGCACAGGTAAAGAACAGCACATCACCATTACAGCCGGCTCCAATATGTCCGATGACGAAATCGAAAAGGCTGTAAAAGAAGCTGCTGAATTCGAAGCACAGGATAAGAAGAGAAAAGAAGCTATCGATACAAGAAACGATGCAGATGCATTCGTATTCCAGACAGAAAAAGCACTGACAGAAGTAGGTGACAAGCTTGCTGACAGCGAGAAGAGCTCTGTCCAGGCTGATCTGGATGCGGTAAAAGCTATCCTGGAAAGAACCAAAGACCAGGAAATGAGCGACGCTGATCTGGATGAACTGAAGGCAGCAAAGGAGAAGCTTACCACAAGTGCACAGGCTCTGTTTACAAAGATGTATGAGAACATGCAGCAGGCTCAGGGTCAGGCCGGACCGGATATGAGCGGTTTTGCAGGAGCCCAGGGTGCTGCAGATACAGGTGCAGATGCTGATGTGGTTGACGGTGACTTCAGAGAAGTTTAATTGCATTCTGAATAGTTACAATTATGTTTTGGTATTCCAGGCTGCCTAAGCAGGCAGCCTATGAATACGTTTAAGAGAAAAATACATTGTTGCATTCTCGCATATAAATTTTTGCCTGCAGTGAAAGGTTTGCGGGCTAAGAAAGAAAAAGGATTTAGTTATGGCAGAACAGAAACGAGATTACTATGAGGTTCTGGGAATAGATAGAAATGCAGATGAAGCTGCGATCAAAAAAGCATACAGGGCTTTGGCTAAAAAGTATCACCCGGACATGAATCCCGGAGATGCAGAAGCCGAGAAAAAGTTTAAAGAAGCGTCAGAAGCATATGCAATCTTGAGTGACCCGGAGAAAAAACGACAGTATGATCAGTATGGCCATGCTGCATTTGAGCAGGGCGGCGGTGCCGGTGGTTTTGACTTCAGCGGTGCAGATTTTGGAGATATTTTCGGAGATATATTCGGAGATTTCTTCGGTGGCGGAAGAAGCCGTGGCGGAAGAAGCAATGGCCCTATGAAGGGGGCTAATGTGAGAGCCAGCGTCAGAATCACTTTTGAGGAAGCAGTATTCGGCGTGGAGAAAGAACTGGAAGTTACACTGAAGGATGAATGTACCCACTGCCATGGAACAGGAGCAAAACCCGGAACCAGTCCGGAAACTTGTCCGAAATGTGGCGGAAAGGGTCAGGTGGTATTCACATCCCAGTCCTTCTTTGGCACAGTGCGTAATGTACAGACCTGCCCGGATTGTAACGGATCGGGAAAGATCATCAAGGAGAAATGTCCGGATTGTCATGGAACCGGATATATTGCAAGCCGCAAGAAAATACGCGTAACCATTCCTGCGGGTATTGATAATGGTCAGAGCGTAAGGATCAGAGACAAAGGTGAGCCGGGTGTAAACGGCGGACCAAGAGGAGACTTGCTGGTTGAAGTGGTGGTAAGCAGACATCCGATCCTTCAAAGACAGGATGTAAACATTTACTCCACGGTCCCTATGTCCTTTGCGATTGCTGCATTGGGCGGTGAAGTGGTTATTGATACCGTAGACGGTAAGGTGGTTTACGAGGTAAAACCCGGAACGCAGACCGATACCAAGGTTCGACTGAAGGGTAAGGGCGTTCCTTACTTGAGAAATAGTGCTGAACGCGGTGATCACTATGTAACACTTGTGGTGCAGGTGCCTGAGAAGCTTTCCCATGAGGCCAAGGAACTTTTGAAAAAGTTCGACGAAGAAAACGGAGATACTCTGGGGGCAGCTGCAAGAGTAACCGGTGAAAAGACCGAGGACAAAGATCCCAAAGGGAAAAAGAAATTCTGGAAATAAAACAATATTTAGAGATAATGCACAATAAACCATTTTGCTTTTTGGCAAAATGGTTTATTTTTTTGGAAATCACATGTGATTTTTAGCAAAATGTGTCAACAAGTTAGCACAATATGCCTAGTGATATGATTTCGATTTTTGCTATTATGTTCATACAAGAAAAGTTTTCTTGTATTTTGTTGTGCAAAATTATCTCTAACTGGAGGCTGTTATGAAGGGAAATGGAAAGAAAATCGGTATTGGAATTGCAATTGTAGCAGTTATTGTAGTTGCCGTACTGCTTGTCTTCAGCAATAAAGTGGAAGACTTCCATGACAAATATGAAGGAGTAGATCTGTACGCAGATGTTGCCGGTATGGAACGCCAGGGTGCATACACCGGTTATCTGAATGAACATGCAGGTGCTGCATGTCCTGCAGGCGACATCGAGATTGATCTTTTCTCCTGCACAGGAGAGGGCATGGAAAAAATGTCTTCTTATGAAGGAGAGAGCAATGTCCTGATGACAGAGGTGGGCTCTTCCGTATCCTGGTCTGTGGATGTACCGGAAGCCGGCTTTTATAATCTCTATATGGAATATCTTCTTCCTGAATCCCGAGGTGTAGCAGCTGAAAGAGAATTGTTGATAAATGGTGAGGTGCCTTTTGAGGACGCACGTAACATTTCTTTTACCCGTATCTGGAAGGATGGGGGTAACGTTCGTGTGGATAACCAGGGGAATGAAATTCGCCCTACACAGGTGGAATATTATGACTGGCAGTACGCATTTTTCAGAGATGATATGGGCTACATCACAGAGCCCTACAGATTCTATTTGGAAAAAGGCACAAATGAGATTACCATCAACGGTGAGAATGAGCCGATCGCATTAAAGAAGCTGGTGGTAACCGGTATCAAAGACAGAGATACCTACGCAGAGTATATTGCAAAACAGCCCCAGGTAAATGCTTCTGATACAGCAAAGAAATATGAACAGGTTATTCAGGGTGAAACATCTACCCTTCGTTCGGAATCTTCTCTGTACGCAAAATATGACAGATCCTCTCCTTCCACACAGCCTAATAGTGTAACGCACACAGTGCTGAACTATGTGGGTGGTGATGCCTGGAGAAGCTCCGGTCAGTGGATCGAATGGGAATTTGAAGTACCGGAAGACGGGTACTACAACATTATGGTGAAGGGAAGACAGAACTACTCCCGTGGTGGTGTTTCCAGCAGAACGATCTACATTGATGACCAGATTCCTTTCAAGGAGATGGAGGAAATTTCTTTTGAATATGCAAACGATTGGGAATGCAAGCAGTTAGGAGATGAAGAAGGTACTCCCTATCAGTTCTATCTGACAGCCGGAAAACATACCATTCGATTAGAGGCGACTCTCGGTGGCGTGGGTGCGATCCTGGAGGAATTGGAAGATTCTACATATCGTTTGAACCAGATTTACAGAAAGGTGCTTGTGTATACCGGTGCTAACCCGGACAAGTATCGTGACTATAATATTCACATAGTGTATCCGGAAATCATGGAAGCCATGGATCTGGAATCCAAACGTCTCTTCAAGATTGTTGATGATATGGTTGCATATAGCGGACAGAAGGCGGCAAACATTGCTTCTGCCCAGACCGTAGCACAGCAGCTGGAGCGTTTTGTGGAGAAACCGAACAAAATCACATTAGAGTTTACTACATTCAAGGATAACATTACAGCCCTTGGTACGGCAGCACTGAATATGAGTGAGACAAAGCTGGATATTGACTACATCACAGTCTCCGGCGTGGACGTAAAGGTGAAGAAGGATAAAGCCGGTCCGATTGCAAAACTGGGACATGAGTTAAAATCCTTTGCTGCTTCCTTTGTTGTGGACTATGACGCAGTAGGTGACGTTTATGAGGATGACGGCGATGTGGTTAAAGTGTGGATCTTAACCGGTCGTGATCAGGGTACTATCCTGAAGGCTATGGTAGATGATACATTTACGCCGAATACGGGAGTAAAGGTGAACGTAGAGATCGTTGCTCCGGATGCGCTGCTGAATGCGGTAGTGGCCGGAAGAGGACCAAATGTCGTTCTTTCTGTGGGTGCTGATCAGCCTGTAAACTACGCGCTTCGTAATGCGGCTGAGGACTTAACCCAGTTCCCGGATTATAAAGAAGTGCTGTCTGCTTTCACACCAAGCTCCTATGAACAGTACCGATTGGATGAGCATATTTATGGTATGCCTGAGACACAGACCTTTAACGTAATGTTCTATAGAAAGGATGTATTGGAAGAGCTGGAACTGGAGGTTCCCAATACCTGGCAGGAACTGATCGAAATGCTTCCTACCATCCAGGGTAATAACCTGTCGGTAGGTATTCCTACCGCTGCCGGCAGCAGTTCCACTGCGGCAGCTACAACGGCAGTTGCTTCCAACGTTCCTGATCTGTCACTGTACTTTACACTTTTGTTCCAGTACGGTGGAGATATGTACAACGAGGCGGGGACAAAGACCACCGTGGATGATGAGGCCGGGGTAAAAGCTTTTGACGATTACGTCAAATACTTTAATGACTACGGACTTCCTACAATATATGATTTCGTCAGCCGTTTCCGTTCCGGAGAAATGCCGATAGGTATTGCAGCTTATTCAACCTATAACACTTTGATGGTGTCTGCGCCGGAAATCAGAGGTTTGTGGGATTTCACAGTGATTCCCGGAACTGAGCGTACAGCACCGGACGGCACCAAATATATTGACAGATCTGACTTTATCACAGGTAGTGCTACCATGATGATCAAGACAGAGGATGATAAGATCAGAAATGATTCCTGGGAATTCATGAAGTGGTGGGCGAGCAAGGATACACAGGTTCGTTTCGGTAGAGAGATTGAAGCCCTGCTTGGTTCTTCTGCCCGTTATGCGACAGCAAACAAAGAAGCCTTCTCCCAGCTGGCATGGAGTGCGGATGATATCGCAGTACTGAGTGAACAGTGGGATGCAACAAGAGGTATCAGAGAGGTTCCCGGCGGATATTACACCGGACGTCATATCTCCAATGCTATCAGAAAAGTAATTAATGACAAAGATGACTCCCGTGAGACGATCATTGATTATTCCATCAAGATTGACGAGGAAATCGTGAAGAAACGTAAAGAATTCGGTTTACCTGTGGAGGAGTAGGAGTAGAGCATGAAAGAGTATTTTAGCAAATACGTCACCCTGCGTAAGCATAATCTGTCGGTGGCATGGAAAAAAGCAAAGCGAAGTAAAATGTGTTATGCATTTTTGGCTCCTTATGCCATTCTGTTCACACTGTTCTACATTTTGCCGGTGTGCACATCCATCTTCTTCAGCTTTACCTATTACAATATTTTGGAATCCCCGAGATTCATTGGATTGCAGAACTATATCAGCCTGATCCTGGAAGATGATATCTTCTTGATGGCGATTAAGAATACCTTTATGATCGCTGTCATTACAGGACCCTTGGGATATATCATGTCCTTCCTGTTTGCATGGCTGATCAATGAACTTCCGAGATGGGTGCGAAGCGTAGCGGTAGTTGTATTCTACGCTCCTTCCATTGCCGGTAACTGTTATGTTATCTTCTCCGTATTCTTCCGAGGAGATGCTTATGGTTACGTCAATGCGTTTTTGATGAACCTGGGTATTATCGATACACCGATTCTATGGTTCATCAATCCCACTTATATGCTTCCGATTTGTATGATCGTTATTCTGTGGATGAGCCTTGGTACCGGATTCCTGTCCTTCGTAGCAGGTTTGCAGGGTGTAGACAAATCCCAGTTTGAAGCAGGCTATATGGATGGTATCAAAAACCGTTGGCAGGAACTATGGTACATTACCCTTCCGAATATGAAACCCATGCTGATGTTCGGTGCGGTAATGTCCATCACACAGGCCTTTGGTGTCTGCGATGTAACCATGGCTCTTTGTGGTTACCCAAGTACAGACTATGCAGCCAGAACGGTTGTAACACACCTGTTCGACTATGGTTATTCCAGATTTGAAATGGGCTACGCTTCGGCGATAGCAACGCTCTTGTTCTTAATCATGATTTTATGTAACAAGGCAATTCAGAGTATGTTGAGAAGGGTGGGAACCTGATATGAGCTTGAAAAAGAAAAAGGAAGTGCAAGAAAAAGCACCAAAAAAACCGTTAATAAAAAGAAGAAAACCCAACCGTTCTGTATGGGGAGACTTCTTCTTATATCTGTTCCTGGCATTTGTTGCACTGGTAATGGCATTCCCGATCATTTATGCAGTAAACAGTGCCTTAAAGCCTTTGGATGAATTGTTCATGTTCCCTCCAAAGATTTTTGCACAGAATCCTACCATGGACAACTTCTCGGACTTGTTTGTGACCATGGGTAAATCCTGGGTTACTTTCTCCAGATACTTGTTCAATACGGTATTTATCACAGCAGTAGGTACTGCGGGTCATCTGATCGTAGCATCCATGGGTGCATTCGTGCTTGCCAAGTATGAGTTCCCGGGTGGACAGGGCTTCTTTAAACTGGTAACGGTAGCCATGATGTTCAGTGGTTACGTAACAGCTATTCCCAACTACCTGATTCTGAATGCTCTTGGTTGGATTGATACATATTGGGCAATTGTGATTCCTGCATTTGCTTCTCCTATGGGACTGTTCCTGATGAAACAGTTTATGGAAGGACTTCCCACATCCCTGATTGAGGCTGCCAAGATTGACGGAGCAAATGAATGGAAAGTATTTGCCGGTATCGTAATGCCTAACGTTAAACCGGCATGGATGACACTGATCATCTTCTCTGTACAGGCTCTTTGGAACAATAAGGCCGCAACCTTTATTTATTCTGAAGAAAAGAAGACTCTTGTATATGCCTTGCAGCAGATTCAGGCCGGTGGTATTGCCAGAACCGGACAGGGCGCAGCCGTACTTGTTGTGCTGATGATCGTTCCGATTGCAATCTTTGTTTTCTCAGAGAGTCAGATCCTGGAAACAATGGCAAGTTCCGGACTTAAGGATTAAGGAGAGGCATATGAAAAAGAGATTAGTCAGAATTTTAACTTCCATATGTGCTGTGGGAATGGCATTTCTGTATGTGCTTCCCGTATCCGCGAAAGAAAGCAGTTATTCCTACAATTATGATTATTGGGGTGATGTGCAGGATGCCCCCAGTTCCTATGCAGTATGCCGAGTATTCACGTCTTCCGATCTGGGGTTGGATGTGAATATGAAGAATCCTTCCGGATTAACTGTGGTGGGGGACCTGGTATATATCTGCGACAGTGGCAATAACCGTATCATTGAATGCAAGAGACCTACGCCTCAGACATTGGAAGTAAACAGAATCATCGATTCCTTTACAGGTGATGTAGCCGTTACGACATTCAACAATCCTACCGATATTGCTGTCTCCGCAGAAGGATGCTTCTTCATCGCAGATAACGGCAATGCAAGGGTATTAAAACTGGATAAGGATCTGAACTACCTGATGGAGTTCACCAAACCGGATGATAATACCTTGAATGCAGATCTGGTTTTCCAGCCCACAAAGCTGACCATTGATACAGCTGATCGTCTTTATTGTATCGCAACCGGTATTAACAAGGGACTGGTTAAATATGAGGCTGACGGAACATTCTCCGGATTCGTTGGTGCTACCAAGGTTACCTACGACTGGACAGATTATATCTGGAAGAAATTCGCCACCCAGGAACAGAGAGCGTTGATGGCTTCCTTTGTTCCTACAGAATATGACAATCTGTACATGGATCATGAGGGCTTTATCTATGCCTGTACCGGTTCTGCCGAGAAGGATGACATCAGAAACGGTAGTGCAGACGTAGTAAGAAGGATTAACCTGATCGGTAATGATATTCTGGTAAGAAACGGTGACTGGTACATCATTGGTGACCTGTATATGGGTAACGGTGGTGGTTACGAAGGCGCTTCCTATTTTACGGATATCACCTGTCTTGAGAATGATATATATATCTGTCTTGACCGTAACAGAGGTCGTCTCTTTGGATATGACGATCAGGGAAAGATGGTATTTGCTTTTGGCGGTAACGGTAACATGGACGGATATTTCAGACGTCCTGCAGCCATCGATCATATGGGATATGATCTGTTGGTGTTAGACAGCCTTGACTGTGCGGTTACCTTGTTTACCCCTACAGAGTTCGGTTCTTTGGTGTACGACGCCATTGATCAGTTCGATGATGGTAAGTATGAAGAATCCGGTAATACCTGGCGTCAGGTAATGAACATGGACGGTAACTACGATCTGGCATATATCGGAATCGGTCGTTCTCTTCTTCGTCAGGAAGAATATCATGAAGCAATGGACTATTTTGAACTGAAATATGATGCTGACAACTGGTCCAAGGCTTATAAGCAGTATAGAAAAGAGTGGGTGGAAGAGCATATCGTGATTATTATTATCGTATTGCTTGCAGTTGTGCTGATACCTTTGGGCATCGGTAAGTTTAAAGCTCTGAAGCATGAGATTGATACTGCTGATATTTTTACAATTAACCAAAAATAGTTCTTGATGGAGAAAAAGTATGTTTGCTGCATTCACAAAAAAGGAATCAATTCATAAATACATAGATTCGTTAAAGTTTGCTTTGTACTGCATGTCTCATCCGTTGGACGGTTTCTGGGACCTGACACATGAAAAAAGAGGTACCTATGCAGCTGCAAACACGATTCTGATTCTTACCTTGATGGTGAGAATCATGAGACTTCGTTATACAAGCTTCCTGTTTGTACAGGTATATTGGGAAGATTTGAATATTTTCTTATATCTGGCCAGCATTTTGTTCCCTTTAGCCCTTTGGGTTGTGGGAAACTGGGCACTGACAACATTGTTCGATGGTAAAGGCAGATTGGGCCAGGTATACATGGCAACATGTTATGGCCTTGCACCATATCCGTTATTTGGTTTTCCGATGATGATATTCAGTAACTTTGTTACGGTGGAGGAAGGTGCCTTTTATTCTGTTTTAAGCGTGTTCAGCCTGATTTATGCCGCCATTCTGGTAGTGGTGGCAATGGGGCAGATCCACGAATACTCGGCCAGCAAGAACATTTTATTTACGGTGGCAACCCTGTTTGCCATGCTGGTCATGATTTTTATCCTGATGATCTTCTTCAGTATGATTTCACAGGGTGTTGCATATTTCATATCCCTGGGGAAGGAAATGCTTTTCAGAATGTAGGTTAGGAGATGCCATGAAAGAGAACAAGAAAGTATTAACTGAAAAACAGGTTGAACGAAGAAAAGCTATTGTAGATACCTTAAAAAGCATGATCGTACCTACCATATTTTGCCTGATTATTTTGGGTATGGTTGCTTTCGTTGTGACCTATCAGAATGTGGAAAAACCAAGAGAACTGATTCAGCCTTATGCCTATGACGGCAGTGAGGACGCGGTTGTCATGGAAAGCGATGCATTGTTGTTTACGATGGATCCCACCACAACACAGTTTGAAGTAAAAGTAAAATCCAGCGGCAAGGTCTGGAAGTCCAACCCTGAGGGAGCAGACAGTGATCCCATAGCATTGCCGGAAGAGAAGGCAAAGTTACAATCCACGCTGGTTATGTCCTATAATACGGAAAGCGGTCTGGAGACCACCTACGATTCCTTCAAGTATTCTGTTGCAAACGGTATCTATGAGATCGAACAGGGTGACGATTATGTGAAGGTTAATTATTCCCTGGGTCAGGTAGAGAAGGAATATGTGATTCCTCCGGTCTGCACCAAGAAGGATTTCAAAAAATGGACCAAGGCCATGGAGCAGAAGGAAGCAGATCTGGTATCCCAGTATTATAAAAAGTATGATATCAAAAAGCTGGGAGCTAAGGATAATAAGGACGAATTGCTTGCCAATTATCCTATCCTGGAAGAAACGGTTATCTATGTGCTGCGTGATAAAACCAAGGATGCTGTAAAGTCTTCCATGCAGGATGCATTTGAAAAAGCAGGTTATACCTACGATGATTATCAGGCAGACAAAGAATTGGATTTGTCCGCTTCCCAGAGCGATAAACCAATCTTTAATGCCTCTATGATCTATCGCCTGGAGGGAGATGATCTGGTAGTCGAAGTGCCCTTAAGCAGTCTCCAGTATAGTCCGGAATATCCGATTTATACACTGACGCCATTGCCCTATTTCGGCGCCGGTTCTACCACAGACAACGGATACATGATGGTTCCCGAAGGCGGCGGTGCTATCATCAACTTTAACAACGGAAGAACCTCCCAGAATAGCTACTATGCAAATATTTACGGCTGGGATATGTGTCTGTCCAGAAAGGCCGTGGTACATAACACCCGTGCTTGCTTCGAGGCTTACGGCATCTCCAGTGAGGATAAGGATTCTATGATCTGTGTTCTGGAGGAAGGTAAATCCTACGCAGCCGTTCAGGCGGACATCGCCGGAAAGAATAACAGCTACAACTATGTCAACGCTATCTACAGTATCTGTCAGAGAGAGCAGTATGACGTAGGCGATATTGCTAACTCTGAAATCTTCAAATATATTGAGGAATTGCCTGATGAGTCATTGGTTCAGAGATACAGCTTTGTAGATTCCGGAAGCTATGTGGATATGGCAAAGGATTACGAAGAGATCCTGAAGGAAAAATACGGCAGTTATCTGGCACTCAATGATACTGTTACATCTACCCCCGTGACAGTAGAAATTGTAGGTGCCGTAGATAAGATCAAGCAGATTCTGGGCGTTCCCGTATCCAGACCACTTCCATTAACAACCTACAAGGAAGCGGCTGATATGCTGGATGACCTGAAGGAAGACGGCATTGAGAATTTATCGGTGAAATATTCCGGCTGGTGTAATGGCGGTGTGGAACAGAAACTGATTCGTAAGGTGAAGCCGATTTCTTCCCTTGGCTCCAAGAAGGATTTGCAGGAACTGTCGACGAAAGCTTCCGAGTTGGGCATTGATTTATACTTAAACGGTATTACCCAATACGAGTACCAATCCAATATTTTTGATGGATTTTTCTCCTACAGAGATGCAGCCAAGTTCATCAGTAAGGAACGGGCTGAATTGTACCAGTACAGTGATGTAACCTATGCGGCAAGAGAAGGTGCAGACAGTTACTATCTGCTGCATACGGAACTGGCGCAGGAAATGGCTGACAATCTGATTGCTGCCGCAGACAAATATCAGACCGGTGTTTCTTTCCAGGATATCGGTAAAGATTTGTCGGCTGACTATTATAAAAAGAAACCATACTCCAGAGAGGCAGTATTAAAGCTGCAGGAGGAGAAGTTAAAGGCAGTCAATGATTCCGGTATGCCATTGATGGTAAATATGGGAAATGACTATGCAGTACCTTATGCCTCTATGGTTACCAGTATGGATCTGCGGGGTAATGACTACACCATTTTGGATGAGTGTATTCCGTTCTATCAGCTGGCTGTACACGGATATATCAATTACACAGGATATCCTTTGAATATTTGCGGTGATGACAAGCAGGAACTGTTACTCAGTGCCGAGTATGGTGCCGGTTTACAGTTTACCCTGATGAAGGAATCCACCTTTGCTTTACAGAAGACTTTGTTTACAGAATACTATGGTTCCGATTATGATGCATGGCGTGACAGAATGGTTGATATCTATACCAGATATAACGCTGAACTGGGTCACACTTTTAACCAGGAGATGACAGGCCATGAAAATCTGACAGATACCCTGTCCTGCACAACATATGCAGACGGAACTAAGGTATATGTAAATTACGATTATGTAGATGTAACATTCGAAGGAAAAACTATTCCCGCCAGAGATTATCTGGTAGAAAAATAGGTAGAAAGGATAAGTTGTTATGAAGAAACAAAAAAACAAATTGGCTGGTCTTCAAAAACGTAAGGCTTTATCAGGATACCTATTTATCTTACCGTTCATCATCGGTTTTCTGGTATTCATGATAAAACCATTGTTCCAGTCTCTGTACATGAGCTTTTGTACCGTAGAATTGGGTTCCGGTAATTTCAATCCGATCTGGACCGGACTGGAGAATTTTCAATATGCCTTTGCCGTAGACCCCGAATTTAACAGGTTGCTGGTGGAGGAAATCACACGTATGATGATCTACTCCGTTGCCATCATTGTATTCAGCTTCTTTGTGGCACTGGTGTTGAATCAGAAATTCCACGGAAGAGCCCTTGTGCGAGCTATTTTCTTCCTGCCGGTTATCCTATCCTCCGGTGTTATTCTGGGATTGGAGACAGACAACCAGCTGATGGCTACTTTGGCAACACAGATTGAAGAGACAACCCAGAACATCAGTATCACAGGTGCACTGGAAGAAATCTTAAGAACTGCCGGCGTTGGTGTAAGAGCCTTTGAAAAGGTATTTGAAATTATTGATAATATTTATGATGTAGCCATTGCATCCGGTATTCAGATTATTATTTTCCTGTCCGGATTGCAGACCATTCCTTCCAGTATGTATGAGGCTGCTGATATTGAAGGATGTACCAAGTGGGAAAGTCTGTGGAAGATTACATTCCCCATGATCAGTTCCATGTTCCTGGTGAACTGGATCTACACAGTCATTGACTTCTGTATGCGTTCCGATAACGAAGTCATTGAAAAAATTCAGGTAGTCATGATCGACCAGATGAAATATGGGCGTGCATCTGCCATGTCCTGGGTATATTTCGTATTGATTCTGGCCTTTATCGGTGTTACAGCACTTCTGATTTCCAAGGAGGTATACTACTATGACTAAAACAGCGGTAAAGACGAAGAAGAAAAACGAATTCTGGGAGAGAAACAAAAAATCCGGCGGTTATCTTCTGAGAAAGAAGATTATGGATGCGGTTGTAAGCATATGCAGATTTATATTGCTTTTTGGATTGTGCTTTATGATTCTGCAGCCGATTTTGAATAAGATTTCCGTCAGCTTCATGACAGAGCAGGATTTATTTAATCCGATTGTCATCAATATTCCCGAGCATTTTACAACAGAGAATTACAAGATTGCTTCAGAAATCATGAATTACTCTAAAGCGCTTCGCAATTCCCTGATTACTTCTCTGACAATTGCAACCCTGCAGATTGCTATGTGTACACTGGTGGGATACGGATTTGCCAGATTCAAATTTCCGTTGAAAAAGTTCTGGTTTGGCTGTGTCATATTGGTTATTTTAATTCCGCCGCAGACAATTGCCAGTTCCTTGCATCTTCATTTTAGATTTTTTGATGTGCTGGGACTTTTCAAATTGACAACAGGTGATACAATAAACCTTAGGGGATCTGCATTGCCTTACTATTTGATGAGTGCCGGGTGTATGGGGCTTAAAAATGGTCTGTATATCTACATGATCAGACAGTTCTTCAGAAATATCCCGGAGGATATGGAGGAGGCTGCTTACGTAGACGGTTGCGGTACATTGAAAACCTTTATCAGGATCATGCTTCCTGAAGCAAAACCGATCCTTACATCCTGCTTCCTGTTTGCTTTCGTGTGGCAGTGGACAGACGGATTTTATTCCAAGATGTTCTTAGGTTCCATGCCCCTTGTCAGCACTTCTCTTGCAAGAATCGTTGACAGCCTGGGTGCATATATCCAGCGTATTACGGGAGTTAAGACAACCATATCCATTGCATATTCCAATGCAATTCTATCTACAGGTACGCTGATGATCATTCTGCCTTTGATCATTATTTACCTGTTTGCACAGAGATCATTTGTTGAAAGTATCAGTAGTTCTGGTATTAAGATGTAATAAATGATATAATAAATGATAATAATCTGCCGGTGGCTTGTACCCGGAAGTTGAAGTGCCGGCAGTATATTATGTAATATAATATTTATCTAATGAGAGATGAAATTTGTTTCGTCGAGCATTAAAAGGAGGAAAAAAATGAGAAAGCCTATGGCAAAAAAAGTGTTAGCTGCTGTAACAACAGCTGCTATGGCTATGAGCGCAGTAGCATGTGGTGGTGCTGAAACAGCTGCTCCTGCTGCTCCTGCAGATGACACTACAGAAGAAGTAGTGGAAGAAACTACAGAAGAAGTTGCTGAAGAAGCAGAAGAGGAAGAGGAAGAAGAAGAAGTTTCCCCTTACACTGTAATTACAGATGAATCCGGTAACCCTATCGACCTTGGCGGTATGGAAATCATTATTCGTAACTGGTGGTCTCCTGAAGAGCCTGCAGAGCCTACAAATGATTATGAAGAGGCTCGTGACGAGTACCGTGCATGGATCCAGGAAACATACAACTTTAAGATCAAAGAAGTTGCTATTTCAGACTGGGGTTCCACACCTCAGGATTTCGTTGACTATGTAACAACCGGTGGTGATGACAACAACTATGTCTTCACACTCCGTAACGATCCTGCTATCGTTTCCGCTATGAGTAACGGTCTTATGTACGACCTTGCTACTCTGAAGAATCTTGACTTCAGCCAGGATAAATTCCAGGCTAACCTGTTACATACACAGTATGCAAAGGGTGATTCCATTTACTGTATGTTCGCTGGTCCTTCCGAGGCAAGAACAGGTGTATTCTTTAACAAGAGACTGTTAACAGAAGCAGGTATCGATCCTGAAAGCATTTATGATATGCAGGCAGACGGTACATGGACATGGGATAAATTTGATGAATTAATGGGTCAGTGTCAGCGTGATACAGATAACGATGGTGTAGATGATGTATATGGTCTCACACTGAATGAATCCGTTATGACAGACCAGGCTGTATTCTCCAATGGCGGAAGCTATGTTGGTAAGAACGCAGACGGTACATTCTTCTACAACCTGGAAGCTCCTGAAACTCAGGAAGCTCTTGAATGGTGTGTAGATATGTACACAAAATATGACAATCATGATCCTGAAGGTGCTGAATGGGATTACTACAAAGAAGAGTTTGTAAACGGCCAGGCAGCATTCATGGTTGAGCAGGAGTACGCTGGTACACCCGGTAACTTCTTACAGGATATGGAAGATGAAGTTGGTTTCGTAATGTTCCCTAAGGGACCTAAATGCGACAACTACATCAACGTATGGGATAACAACCCTGCTTGTATCCCCGGTTGCTACGATGAAGAGAGAGCAGAGAAGATCGCATTTGCATGGAACCTCTTCACAGATGATGTTCCCGGTTATGAAGGATATAACTCTTACCTTTCCACTGCTCGTGCAGGTGTTTATGACACAAGAGCCGTTGATGAGACAATCACTATGATGAGCGAACCTGAACATGGTACAGTTGCTTACCATGCTGTGATTCCTAACCTTCAGTCCGGTCCGGAATTAACATGGAGCATCACTCCTAACGCTGACGTTGCTGCATTAACAGAAGCAATCGCAGGTACATGGAAGGCTTACATCGACGAAGCAAATAAATAATTAGCATTGCACCCTGTCATAACTGACAGGAAGGATCTACTAATTCTAGTGGACGGTGTTTTCCGGGCACCGTCCACTTTTTAGGTAGATTTGTAATTGCCATTGTATTTGGAAAATATACTTGTAGATGAAGGTATTGTGAACAGATTGTTCACAATACTTTTGCTTATAAGTGAAAAGGATACTATATGGGTTTCACAAAGATTTACAGAGCAAACCGGCTGAGATGGAGCATGAAAATATGAGAAAGAAAAGCAGGATTCAATCAATTGTATATATGGTTATGGTGGCCATATGTCTGTCCGGTTGCGGACAGACTGTGGTGGAGGAGGAACCTGTCATTAAGGTGGACATCAGTGAGGAGGAAGCCGATTACCGGATGGAAGAAGTCACCAGAGGGGATGTAATCCTGACCAAAAATATCAGCTCCAATTATGTGCAGACAAAGGCTCAGGAAATCGCATTCACCAAAGGCGGTCAGATCATTGATAAGGTCTACGTGAAGGAAGGCGATAAGGTTGCAGTGGGCGATCTCCTGGTGGAATTGCAGAATGGCAATTTGGAGGATGAAATTGCAGATTTGGAATACGCTATCCGAAGAACAGAGTTGCAGTACGGTTATCTGGATGCCTATGAAAAGTTCGATTTGGACAGTGCATATTATACTTTTGTCAGCTCTACAGATATGGAAGAGGAAGATCTGGAGGAATACGAGAAAGAAAAAAAAGAGATACAGGATGGTTATAAAGAACGAAGAGAGGATTTTGAGGATACACTTTATTTTGACCGCTTAAAACTGGAACAGAAAAAGGCGGAGCTTTCTTCCAACCGCATTTATGCAACCATGGACGGAACAGTGATTAGCATGGAAAAGGATTTGGAAGGCTCCACTGCCAAGAGAGACCAGGTGATCATGCTGGTGGTGGACAATTCCAATGGGCTTTTTGAAACAGAGGATGAAGAGATTGCCGCATTTATTGAAGAAGATACCGTATTACCCATGGTGATCGTATATGGAACCGCCAAAGGTGATTACGAAGTGGTGCCCTACAAGAAGGAAACCTGGGGAGAAAAGCAGATGTTCCAGGCTATTTCGGAGCCGGAAGGAGCTACCTTAGAGGTTGGTACAGCCGGAACCATTACCGCAGTGGTTGACCAGAAAGAAAATGTACTTTGTATTTCCAAACAGGCACTGTACCAGGCGGATGGGAAATATTACGTATACATGCCGGATGAAGCCGGTTTGAAACAGGTTCGCTTTATTGAAATAGGGCTTATAGGCGATACTTATGTGGAAGTTGTGAGCGGAATAACCGAGGGTGAGAAGGTAATCAGGAAATGATGCAGAATAAGAATTGTGTGAAAAATTGCATAGCTGTGGGATTATCTATGATACTTCTTGCCGGATGCGGGAGCCAGGCAGAAACCACGGCAACATCGGAAGAAATTGTGCTGCAGGAACCGGTAGGTATTTCTGCAAACTATGATGTGGCGCAGTACAGGGATTTGTATAATTATGAACTGTATCCCTCTGTAGTAGCCCCATACGTAACTGAATATGCTTTTGAAAAGGACCATGTGTTTAAAGAGTATGCCATCGCACCCGGTGCAACAGCAGAACCGGGAGATGCACTGGTTTATTCGGAGACACGTGATATCGATAAGCAGGTGGAAGAACTGGACGAAGAGATCGAGGATCTGAAGACCGATCATCTGACAGATGTGGATGCCATGCAGAAGGATATTAAGGACGCCAAGGATGCGGAATATAAAGTGGCTGAGGGTGTTGCAGCCTTCTATGAATGGGAACCGGATGAATCCAACCAGGCAGCTCATGATGGTTTTGACAAAATGATCTTAAAGCCGCAGATCGCATACAAACGGGCTATTCAGGGACGGGAACGATTAGAACAGTCCCTGAAGGAAATCAATGAGATGTATGATCTGGAGCTGGCCTATAAGGAAGATACGAAAAAACGCCTGCAGGATAAAGTAACAGATGCAACCATTCAGGCGAAAGAAAAAGGAACGGTAGTTGCCTGTTCCCTGCTTTGGGGTGGTGAGACTGTGGGGAAAGAGATCCCCATCATGGCATTGGGGGATACGGAAACAAAGGTGATACGAACCACATACATCACAAAGACCGTTATTGCCAAAGCGGAAGATTATTATGCCTTTATCAACGGGAAACGGTATGAGGTAATCTATCAACCCATTGAAAATGAAGAGTACAACCGGCTGACCCAGGATGGTCAGACTGTCTATTCTTCTTTCTATCTGCAGGATCCCAACAATGAGGTGGCCATGGGTGATGCTGCCACTCTGGTCTTGATTAATGAATCCAGAAGTGACGTACTCTGTATTCCTTATGATGCTGTCAAAGTGGAAGAGGAAGGCAGCTATTGTTATGTATATGATGGAGAAAACAGTGTATATACAGAACTTCAGTTGGGGCTGAAGGATGGTGCATATGTGGAAGTATTGTCCGGGATCAAACCCGGAGACAAGGTTTTATCCGCAGAAGGTGCTGCACTGCAGAAGAACCGTGCTACTCTGGAGAAGGGTACTTTTGAAAACCAATATGAATCCAATGGATTCTTATATTACCCTTTTAGCTGGTGGATCGAAAATCCGGTAGAGACCGGAAAGGCATACATCAAAGAGATACTGGTTACGGAGAGCCAGCAGGTTAAAACCGGTGAGACTCTCATGACCCTGGAAGTGGTATCAGACGATATTGAGATAGAGAGATGTAAAAAGCGAATCGAAAGACTGGAAGAGCGACTTGTCAAGCTTCAGGCCAAAAAAACAGAAAATGACGGCAGAAAGATCATTGACCGTCAGGTAGAGAAGAATATAACAGCAAATATTGCTGAAACAAATCGTGTCAAGCGGACCCTGGCAAAACTTTCCAAGTATAGTGGAACCGTGGAGATTCAGGCACCAAAGGATGGTATTATCACGGAGATCAATGAACTGAAGCCGGGAGATATGGTTTGGGGAGGAACGAAGTTATTGCAATTTGCGGACAGCTCCGTCCGTGCCATTGTGGTGAATGATAAGGATGCAGTACTTGCCTACGGCAATCAGGCAACCGTAGAATACGTGGATGTGAACGGAGCCCGCCAGAGTGTTCCGGGAGAAGTGATCACAGTGGATAATTCGGCTCTTTCCAAGGACTTGAAGAAGGATTGGATGCTGATCTCCCTTCCGGAGGAAAGCCAACAGTTGTTTGACGGCTCCAGAGAAGACGGAGGTAAATGGTCGAGAGATCTGTTTACCGTGAAGATACCTGTCAGACAGGTGCAGGATGTGGTGCTGGTGCCAAAGCAGGCCGTTTCCGCTGTGAAAGGCAGCTTCTATGTGAATGTTGTTCAGGAAGACGGAACGGTGACAAAAACAGGCTTTATTTCAGGTGGTTCAAACAACAACTACCACTGGGCTATTTGTGGATTGGATGAAGGAATGGAAATATGCTGGGAATAATGTTGCAGAAAATGTGGCATAAACGATGGATGAACTTAAGCTTATTGCTGGGTTGTATCCTTTTGGTGGCAACAGTGGTCAGTTTTCCGCTGTATCAAAACGCCGCTTATGATCGAATGCTGCAGGACGAATTTAGAAATTTCATATCTACAGAGGGAAAGTTTCCTACTGCAATCTGTATGAAGACAGTCTGCATGAAGTCAAATGCAGGTTCCGATAAGTCCGCAAAAACAATGGAAAAAATCGAGAAAAAAATGAAGAGCATTCCCAAGGAACTGGGAGTTCCCTCTGTTCTGCAGAATGATTTTATCTATTTGCAGCGTGCCAAAGCGGATTCTGACATGAATCGTGAAGACGGTACCGATATCGACCTCTGTATCGGTGGCATGCGTGATATGCTCTCTCATGTAAATATCATCAGCGGAGAACCGTTTTCCGAAAGCGGCATAACAGAGGATGGTCGTATTGAGGTGATCTTATCCCAGGAATGTATGACCGGCAAAGGACTCCTTGTGGGAGAAGAATTGACCTTCAGTTCCTTGAAGCTGCCTGACGGGTCACCGGTGCGCATTGTGATAAAAGGGGTATTTAAAGCAGATGGAGATTCCGAATACTGGCAGATGCCTCCCAGTGAGTACAGGGAAGTATGCTTTACTTCCATGGATACCTTCCGTGAATTATTTACTGGTGAAAATGCCGGCAGATATACTCTTTATTGTAATTACTATCAGTTGCTGGACTATAAGAGTATCACCGCGGATCAGGCCCATGAGATGTTTACCAAAGGTACATACCTGCAGGAAAAGGGAAAATTCCGAAGTGTGCTGGAGCATATGGATTTTCTGGACATTCTGGAAAAGTATGAAGCCAAGATCAAACGTATCTCAGCTACATTAACCATACTGCAGATTCCTGTTTTGATTATGCTGGCTGCTTTTCTGTTTATGATTTCCGGTCAGATGTATGAAATGGAGAAAAATGAAATCTCTGTCATCAAATCCAGAGGAAGCTCCAGAGGTCAGATTTTCAGACTCTATTTTTATCAGGGCATTGTGTTGACATTAATAGGTGGAGCATTTGGAATTCCGCTGGGCACTTTATTCAGCAAGGTGTTAGGATCTGTGCGGAACTTTCTGGATTTTGACTCTAATCGGGTACTAAACGTATCTTTTACCGGGGAAAGTGCTTACTATGCACTGGGTGCCATGCTGATCACGCTGCTCAGCATTACCATTCCTGCTATCGGGCATAGTAAGGTCTCCATAGTAAAGCTGAAACAATCCAGAAATGTAAAGAAAAAGAGCTGGTGGAAGAAACTGTATCTGGACATTTTGCTGCTGGGAATCTCCCTTTACGGTTATTACTCCTTCCATAAAAACATGGGTGTCGTTTCGGGCACTGTTATGGAAGGTCAGACCCTGGATCCATTGCTGTATATCAGCTCCTCTCTGTTCATTATCGGAATGGGCTTGTTGTTCCTTCGTGTACAGCCCTATCTGATCAAGCTGATTTACTTGATGGGACAAAAGCTATGGAAGCCTGCCAGCTATATATCCTTTATGGAGTCTATGAAGCAGAGCAGTAAACAACAATTGATCATCCTGTTTCTGATCATGACCGTATCTCTGGGAATGTATCATTCAACCGTGGCCAGAACCATTCTGGATAATGCCATCAATAATACTACCTACGCAGATGCCACCGATATGATTCTGGCGGAACGTTGGGAACAGATGAAGGATGAGAATGGTGCATATACGGGAAAATATATTGAACCCGATTACAAGCGTTTTGCAACCATGGATTTTGCGAAGAAATACACCCGTGTGTATTACGACGAAGACGGTTATGTGACAGAAGGGAAAACCAATCGCCAATCCTCTGATATTATGGGTATCCATACAAAAGAGTTTGGCGAGATGACCTTTGTTGACGGTAACCTGAATGACAAGCATTATTATGAATATTTAAACGAGCTGGCAGAAGTATCGGATGGTGTTCTGGTTTCTTCCAATTATCGCGACAAACTGGGATATGATATCGGAGATACATTGTATTTATACAATGGTAAACAGGTAGGGACAGCTTGTAAGATCGTTGACTTTTTTGATTACTTCCCGGGCTATGCACCAACCAAAACGACGCTCAGTCCGGACGGTACTTCCAAAACCGAGGAGCGTTTTCTGGCTGTTACCCATTATGATCTGACCAGACGGGAATATGGAGTCTATCCGTACCAAATCTGGATTCAGCTAAAGGACAATGTAGATACGGAACAGATTTACCAATGGATTCAGGAGCACGATATCCGGGTTATGAAGTATGTTAACCGTAATGATGATCTGGAAATGACTATGACGGATCCGCTGTTGCAGGGAACCAATGGCATTCTGACACTGGGCTTTGTGGTCACCATTGTGCTCTGTGCGGTGGGTTACCTGATCTACTGGATCATGTCTATCAAGGAGCGGGAACTTATTTTTGGTGTTCTCCGGGCAGGTGGATTTCATAAAAGCGAGATCCTGCAAATGCTTTTGGTAGAGCAGTTGTTTGCAGGTGTGCTTGCTGTGGTTGCGGGTATCGGTATCGGATGGCTGTCTTCCGTGATGTTTGTACCGATCATTCAGTTGTCGTATGCTTCCGCTACACAGATTCTGCCACTGACGCTGACCATGAATACAACCGACTTGATAAGATTGTTCGGCGTGATCGCACTGGTTATGGTGACATGTGTGGCAGTACTGGTATCACTGTTGTTCCATATGAATGTAACGAAAGCACTGAAGCTGGGTGAAGAATAAGCTTTCGCCATATCACCAATTGGCAAGTATTGGCAGTTGAATTTTTGTGATTGCAGATGAGAATTGAGGATAAATGATTGATATGGAAAAGAAAATGATTGAAGGCCGGGGAATTGTGCGAGCATTCCCTGTGCCCGGTGGAGAATTTACTGCCTTAAAGGGAATTGATGTGGATATTCCGGAAGGATGCTTTGCGATTCTTCGTGGCCGTTCCGGTTCCGGTAAAACCACACTGATGAATATTCTCTGTACTTTGGACGATCCCACCAAAGGGCAGGTTTTTGTAGATGGAGAGGACATCCATCAGTTGAAAGCAATGGAACGGGAAAACCTGCGAAGAACGAAAATGGGATTTGTATTCCAGTCGGTTTCTCTGATTCCTTCTTTGAATGCATTTCAAAATGTTGAATTTGCTCTTCGCATGTCCGGAGCAAAGATCAATAAAGAAACGAATGCAAGAGTGGAAGAGTGTCTGAAAATGGTTGGACTTGGAGCACGAATGACCCATATGCCATCGGAGATGTCCGGTGGTGAGCAGCAAAGAGTGGCGATAGCCAGGGCATTTGTCCATCGACCGAAGATTATTTTTGCCGATGAGCCCACTGCGGAACTGGATTCTGCTATGGCTGCAAAGGTAACGGAGACCTTCCGTATGATGAGCAAAAAGGAAGGTATCACGGTTCTCATGACCACCCATGATGTGGGTCTGATGGGAGCGGCAGATATGATCATAGAGTTGGAAAATGGCGAGAGGATCGGTTAGTAGATTCCCGTTACACAGAATGCGACAATACAGGATGATATGAGGTTTGAAGTGTATGCCGGATGAAAAGGTAAAAGAAGAGAAGAAAGCAGAACAGGATTCCACCATGATCCGGGCAGAGGGCCTGGTGAAGATTTACAAAACCAAGGAGACAGAGGTATTGGCTTTGCAGGGGCTGGATCTGGAGGTACAGACCGGTGAGCTTACTGCCATGATCGGTAATTCGGGTTCCGGTAAATCCACTTTTTTGAATATGATTGGTGGTTTGGACCGACCCAGTGCGGGCAAGCTGTGGGTAGATGGGAAGAATCTTTTCACCATGACAGAACGGGAGCTGGTCAGCTACAAGAGGGATACGGTAGGCTTTGTGTGGCAGAATAACGGGCGTAATATGCTCCCCTATCTGTCTGCCATGGAAAATGTTATGATGCCCATGTACTTATCCAGTGCAAAGGCAAAAAAAGAAAGAGCCCTGGAACTGCTGGAAATGGTGGGCATGTCTCACAAAAAACACAGCAAAATGAATATGCTGTCAGGTGGTGAACAGCAACGTGTTGCCATTGCCATTGCGCTTGCCAATTCTCCCAAGCTGCTGCTGGCTGACGAACCCACAGGTTCTGTTGACCATGCCACTGCGGACTATATCTTTGATGTTTTTTCCGAGTTGAATAAGCAGGGGCAGACTATTCTGATTGTAACCCATGATATGACGCTGTCGAAAAAAGTTCGCCGAGTGATTGCCATCCGGGATGGTAAGATCAGCTCCGAACGTATTCTGAAGGAGGCCTATCAGGATCGTGTGAAGGAAAGCAATATTGACTGGCGTATGGAAGAAACCCAGGATGAATATGCCATTCTGGATAAAGCAAACCGGGTACAGCTTCCGGCAGAACTGCTGGAACAGTTGGCATTATCCGATAATAAAGTTAAAATAGAAGTGCGCGGTAACGAGCTTGTGATTACAAAACCGGAAGAGAGTTGAGAAAGTATGATGGAGAAAAAAGTAAGGTTTCATTTGCCCGGACTTAGGTATAATTATCCTTTGAACATGTTTTGGGTGAGTCTGTTGCAAACACATCCTGATTTTTTCAGAGAAGGTGTGGAGATCGGTTCCTTCTTTGGAACCTTCCCTTATTCCCTGTGGAATGGCGGTCGTTTGATCGGAGATGACCAGTGTGATGCCGGCTTTGTAAAAGCAGTGGTGAAAAATGCGAACAATGCAGGTATTCCCATTCGTTATACCTTTACCAATCCACTGTTGGAGGAGAAGGATATTCATGATCCCTTCTGCAATTTCTGCATGGAAGTGGGCGATAATGGTATGAATGAAGTGATGATCATGTCCCCTGTTTTGGAGAAATATATCAGAGAGAAATATCCTTCTTACAAACACAACAGTTCTACCTGCAAGGAGATCAGAGATGTGGATACTCTGAACAAAGAACTGGAGGGAGATTACAAGTATGTTGTGCTGGATTATAATCTGAACAATCGTTGGGATCTGCTTGAGAAAGTAAAGCAGAAGGAGCGCCTGGAAGTACTTGTAAATCCGATTTGCATTCCCAACTGCCCCAGAAGGGGGGAGCACTATGAGCACGTAGGACGTAATCAGAGAACCATTTTGGAGAACCGTTCGCTGCCGCCTGAGAAGCGGAAAAAGGTGGAGCCCTGGCATTGCGAATACGGGGATCATAACTGTCTCCATACCATTATGAAATATCCTACCTTCATATCGGTAGAAGACATTTGGGAAAAATATGTACCAAATGGTATCAATAACTTTAAAATCGAAGGAAGAACAGCGTATCTGTTTTCTCTGATTGATACCTATTGCTATTACATGCTGAAACCGGAATGTATTGGTGAAGCCAGGTTGATGCTTATTAAAAATCTGGAGCAGGCGGGTATTTTTACCATTCACAAGCCTCGTCCTGCCAAATGGCCGTAACCCCTTGGGAGCAATAGACAAAACAGATAGACAGGAGAAAACGCATGTCTGATAGAGTCGTAAAATGGCACTTGCCGGGATTCTGTGCATTTTTTTATCTGAACCAAATCGTAATCAATTTAATGAAAGAGTATCCGGAAAAATTCAGGGAGGGCTACCGGGTAGGCAGTGTTTACGGAACCTTTCCAGGGGCAATCTGGAACGGGGGAAGAGCAGTGTTCGGTATTACTTGTAAGAAGGATATGCAGCGCATTGTAGATACCTTCAACAGGTTTGGCGTTCCGGTCCGTTTTACATGGACCAATCCGCTGCTGGAGGAGAAACATGTGCAGGATACCTATTGCAATCTGATCATGTCGGTGGCTGACAATGGGAAGAATGAGGTGCTGGTGAATTCTCCTGTTCTGGAGCAGTATCTGCGGGAAAACTATCCGGATTTCGGATTTATATCTTCCACAACAAAGCGGCTTACCCGGCTGGAAGAGATTCAGGCAGAACTGGATAAGAATTATAAATTGGTTGTTCTGGATTATGATCTGAACCATGATGAGAAGGTTCTCTCTGCGTTGGAGAGTGTGGCAGACAGAATTGAAATTCTGGTAGATGAAATCTGTTTTCCGGGATGCCAGAAACGTAAGAAACACTACGAAGACGAAGCACTGATGCAGTTGACGTATGAGAAGGGAACCGTATTTCCCTGCCCCAACAGAACCACCAGACCAAGCTTTGCAGAATGTAAAAAGAGACCCTCTTTTATTTCCAATGAGGAAATAGATGGTTACATAGAAAGAGGCTATACCAATTTCAAAATAGTGGGGCGCGGTTTGCCTCAGGATATGGTTCTGGAATCCTATCTTTACTATTTGGTGAAGGAGGAAGAAAGGGAATTTATCCACAATAAAATTGACAAAACCATGGCTTCCCTTTTGGGAGCCGGTAAGAAAAAATAGAAAAGCATTTGTGACGTGCAGCAGAAAGCACAGAAAAGAGGAGGAACATGAAAAGAAGAACAACCGGAATATGGGCAGTCATATTGTGCGTAGCAATGGTAATGACCGGATGCGGTGCAAGCCAGACTGTTGACAGCAATACACAATCCGAGCAGAAGGTGGAAACACAGAAGGAAGAAAAGACTACCGAGACAGAAGATAAAAAAGCAGATGAACCGGCAACGGACGCAGAAAGCACGAAAAAAGCATCCGGTGTAGAAAGTACCAAAGAGGCAGCGGATACAGCAAACTCGGAACAGACACAGGATGTATCCAAGCAGGAGAACCTACAGTTGGAAGCCGCTGACGAAAAGGAACCCTTTGTAGCGGACAGATCCCGTGCATTTGCGATTATGGATGATATTGAGGCCGGTTGGAATCTGGGGAATACGCTGGATTCTCATGGAGCAGGTAATTCCAATGCTGCAGAAACCTATTGGGGAAATCCCAAAACCACGCAGGAAATGATAGATGCCGTTGTGGCAAAAGGCTTCAATCTGATCCGTGTTCCGGTGACCTGGGCGGAACATGTGGGACCGGCTCCGGAATATACGATCAATCCGGATTGGATGAACCGTGTGAAAGAAGTAGTTGACTATGTGTATCATGCCGGTGCCTATGTAATCCTTGATACACATCATGAGCCGGACTATTGGATGACTACGGATCCTGCCAAGGCGGATGCTGTGGAAGAAGAGCTGGTTGCCATTTGGAAGCA
The DNA here is from genome assembly GCA_945787995.1 of uncultured Lachnospiraceae bacterium. Lineage (GTDB taxonomy): Bacteria > Bacillota > Clostridia > Lachnospirales > Lachnospiraceae > Acetatifactor. The sequence goes on from CALZKI010000002.1 coordinate 29,327, forward strand.
GGTAGCTGAATTCTTTAAAGACTATGACGAAAAGTTGATTTTTGAGGGAATGAACGAACCCCGACTGAAGGGTTCCGCCAAAGAATGGCAGGGCGGCACTGCGGAAGAACAGGCTTTGATCAACGATTGGAATCAGGCATTTATTGATACCGTCAGAGCCACCGGGGGAAATAATGAAACCAGACTGCTTCTGATATGCCCTTATGGAACAAGTTCCGATCTGTCAGCAATCAAAGCGTTGACAATTCCGGAAGATAATGATATTGCGGTGGCAATTCATATGTATGCCCCATATTACTTCACTTATGCACAAAATGAACCGCAAAATGACTGGAAAGAATGGAATGGTTCCGGCAAAACAGGAATTGTAAACACTGTAAAGCAGTTTAAGATGCGTTTTATTGACCAAGGCATTCCCGTTATTATTACAGAATACGGAGCAGTGGATAAGGGGAACAGAGAGGAAATCAACAAGTGGGTTGTTGATTATCTGAGTGCCATGGAAAAACAGGGAATCAAGACGGTATGGTGGGATAATGGTATCTACAATACAGCCGGTGAAAAGTTCTCTATTTTTAACCGTAAAGAGTGTAGCTGGTACGCAGAAAGCACAGCAGACCAGATTATGTCTGTAGTGAAATGATTTTCGCACAAAAGTGCGACGCGCATCTCGCCGTCAATAACGCCGAGGCGTTATTGAATGAAGACATTATGAAAAAAGCTGACATAACCTAAAAGGCTATGTCAGCTTTTCAATCGTACTTATCTATGGCTTTTGCGAATTTGGATTCCTTTATCCGTTATAGCTGTCTGGTCAGAGTTGCCTTGCTGAACTTGTCACGGTATTCACTTGGCGTGCAATTGTTTTGCTGCTTGAATGCACGGTTAAAGGTAGAAATACTGGGGAAGCCGGATTGCAGGGCTATTTCGGTAATTGAAAGATTTGGCTGTTCCAACAATGCTTTTGCTGCCAACAACCGTCTTCTGGTAAGATAATTGCAAAAGGTGTAATTGGTGTATTGCTTAAACAGTCTTGAAAAATGATACTTGGAAAAACCAATGGAGGCAGCAATGTTGTCTAATTCCAGGTCATCCATATAATGGGTATCGATAAACTCCATAACTTCATTAAATTTGGTGGCATATTCTTTTTGTTTATAGACACGCATACTGCTGAATATTTCCATGTTATCGAACTGGTTGTTACCCAGGGAAACCAGCAATTTGATCAGCAGAGCATAGATGGACAACTCTGCGAACTTTTCCTGATTAAAATAGTAATCTCTCATCTGCGTCAGGATATCACAGATATCATGGTAGATATGCGGATATGCGGATTTGGTAATTTTGATGGGCTCCTGAATAAATGGCTGAATTGCCGCGAACCCATGTATGCTGGAAAGAGACGACATATCAAAAATGTAAATAAAGCGACATCCTGTTTCAGGTGCAACGATCTGATGTAAAGATCTGGGAGGGATGATTGCAATTTCACCGGGCTCAACGTGTATCGTCTCTTCTCCGATGACTATTTCGTACCAGTTGTCGATGGGCTGTACAATTTCAATAGAAGTGTGCCAGTGCATATCGTAGCTGGCATCCAGATCGTTGAACCAGATGCGGATCGCTTTGTCCGGTTGATATTCCACAATTTCCTGGGAATTTCCGACCAAAATTCGAAGCTGTGTATTGTCTGCATTCACCTTATAATAGTGTCTGCGCTGTTCCTCGGTAATAGTAGGTATACTCATCCTGTCCCCTCCACAACAAATCTTCTATCATATTATCACTTTTTTAGCAAAATGTAAAACTAAAATAGCAACCAGTGCATACTAAATAGCAATGGATGAATGCGAAATAGCACAAAATGAGCATTTGATAGCTAGTGACGGTCAGACTAGAATGTGCTATTCTGAAATGTAGAGTTGAAAACGCTTTGGTGGTTAGTTGCTCAGAAATGAGGAGTATCATGTACAGATTTGAGAGTAGAGTAAGATACAGTGAAGTATCCTGTGAAGGAACCTTGACCATAGAGGCGCTGCTGAATTATTTTCAGGACGTGTCCACCTTCCAGTCTGAAGATCTGGGAGTGGGGGTGGAATATCTTGCCGGGTTTCATATGGCCTGGGTGCTGTCCTCCTGGCAGATTCAGGTGAACCGTTATCCAAAACTGGGGGAGAAAATAGTGGTAGCCACCTTTCCCTATGAATTCAAAGGCTTTTTTGGTATGCGTAATTTCCTTCTGATGACAGAAGCGGAGGAAGTACTGGCATGTGCAAATACCATGTGGACTCTGCTTGATACAGAGAAAATGGTGCCGGCAAAGCCTACAGAAGAGATGCTTCAGAAATATGTATTGGAAGAAAGATACCCGATGGACTATCGGGGAAGAAAAATTGCCATACCGGACAATGGTTCCAAACAGCCCGCCATCCCGGTAACCAAAGAGTATTTGGACACCAATTTTCACGTGAATAACGGGCAGTACGTGCGTATTGCAAAAATGTATCTGCCTGACCGGGTTAGCGTAAAGCAGCTGCGGGCGGAATACAGAAAATCTGCTGTTCTGGGAGATGTGTTCTATCCGGTGTTATATGCAAATGACGGGAACTATGTGGTAAGCCTGAATGACAAAGACCAAAAGGCATATGCAGTGGTGGAATTTACTCTTGCATAGAGCAGTTATGATATAGAGCGATTATTATTTCGCAATCAACTATTTGGAAAACAGAGGTCATAGAGATATCATGTTGGAAATCGGTAAAAAACAGAAACTGATGGTGGTTAAGAAAGTAGAGTTCGGTGTGTACCTGGGTGAACATCTGGCAGCAGAAGCTTCTGAACGTGTTCTTCTTCCTGCAAAGCAGGCAGGGGATGCTGTCAGCGTGGGCGAGTATATCGAAGTCTTTTTATATAGAGATTCCAAGGATAGAATGATCGCAACCACAGCCACTCCTTTCATCAGTCTCGGTCAGGTGGCAAAGCTTACCGTAGCACAGACAGGCAAATTTGGGGCATTTCTGGATTGGGGACTGGAGAAAGACCTGATGCTTCCGTTCAAGGAGCAGGTATATCCTGTGAAGCAGGGAGACAGTGTTCTGGCTGCGCTGTATGTGGATAAAAGCGGCAGATTATGCGCTACCATGAAGGTTTATCCCTATCTGAAAACGGACAGCCCTTACCGAAAGGAAGATATGGTTCAGGGTACTGTCTATGAGATGATAGAAAACATGGGTGCTTTTGTGGCAGTTGACGACAGGTATTCAGGACTGATTCCTGCAAGGGAGTGCTATGGCAGTCTCCGTGTGGGACAGACGGTAGAAGCTCGTGTGACAGAAGTAAAAGCAGACGGGAAACTGAATTTATCGGTTCGACAGAAGGCTTATTTGCAGATCGAAAAAGATGCGGAAGAACTGAAAAAACTGTTAGACAGTTTTGACGGGGTATTTCCCTTTACAGAAAAAGCGTCTCCCGAAGTAATCCGTCGGGAGACGCAAATGAGTAAAAATGAGTTCAAACGTGCCATCGGACATCTTCTGAAGCAAGGCTATATCACCATTCAGGATGGCCGAATCCGTAAAGCTTAAACGGATAAATCGATGTTTGCACCAATATGTGGGGTTACGCTTCTTTCCATGGCAGAAGCATCAATCATTTTCAGAAGTCCGTCGCCGGCTGCTTCGCTTTGATCCATGGTTTTGCTAAGCATTGCAATACCCACTTCATTATTCAGACGTGCACTGCTAAGTGCAGTAGATAAACCTGCTATATCCATAACGAACCCTCCTTGTAGGGAAATCATACCACAGGGGTTATCGGGGTTCAAGACAGAAAAGCAGAAATCAGAAGGAAAACTTTTGGGGGAGAATGCCTGACTATGCAGACCATACAATTATTGGGAATCCGGTTGAAGGATCATTCTAAATGGGAATCCCTGGGAATTGCAGAACGGTTCTTAAAAAATCGTGCATTGCGTCTGGTACTCTATGTGAACAGTAAGGAACTGACGCTTGCTTCCAAAGATGCGGGGTTAAAACAATTTATTGAACAGGCGGATCTGACGCTGTGGAGCACCACGGAACTGGTGCAGGTGGCCGGTTTGAAAAATGCCGGACGTCACCGGGAAGTGGAAAACAGAGAGTTCCTGAAAGAATTGCTGCAGCGCCTTGCCAAAAATCACCAGGCTGTTGCGGTAGTCTCTGACAGTGAAGAAAAGGCACTGCTGCTAAAGCAGGAATTGTTGGAAATGCAGGACAAACTCTCTATAGTCAGCTGCTTCCCAATCGGTGCCAGCGGGGTAAGTGTGGAACAGGATGTGAACAGACTGAACGGAGTGACTCCCGCAATTGTGATCGCACGAATGCCTATCGGAGCCCAGTATAGCTGGTTGGAGGAGGCAAAACACATGGTCAACACGGGAATATGGATGGCTTTGCCGGAGGATATGGTTATCAATCGAAAAACACAGAGCCTTTGGCATAAGTGGGGACAGAAGATAAAACACGTTGTTTTCCGAAAAAGAGTGATGAAATATAATGACACAACGGAAACAAATAAAACAGATTCTTAATCGTTATAGAATATTTGGTAAAAAAGGCGAATGTGTGAACATTCGCTTTTTTAATATATTTCCACAAAATAGCACGTATTTGCTATGGATTTTTTTGTGATATTGTATTAAGATAGGACGTAGGTATCTGAAAAATTATTTTTAGATGTTAGAAATGTTGTCAATTTTGCACAGAAGAAATGATAAGGAGAAATACTGTATGATTTCCAATCAAATTTTACAGAATACGATCGAAGGGTTGAAAGGCATAGCCAGAGTGGAGCTTTGCGTTATGGATGTGGAAGGAAAGATTGTTGCTACAACCATGGACAGCATGGAGAAATGTGGTGCCCAGGCGGCGGAATTCGCCAAATCGCCCGCAGATTCCCAGGAAATACAGGGCTTCCAGTATTTTAAGATTTTTGACGAAGCGCAATTGGAGTATGTGCTGTTAGTCAGCGGATCCGGGGATGATGTATATATGATTGGTAAGATGGCAGCATTCCAGATGCAGGGGTTACTGGTGGCTTACAAAGAGCGTTTTGACAAGGATAACTTTATCAAGAACCTGCTGCTTGACAATCTCCTTTTGGTTGACATCTACAGTCGTGCGAAAAAGTTACATATTCCCACTGACGTAAGACGTGTGGCTATCATAGTGGAAACCACAGCTGTAAAAGACAACAATGTGTTGGAAAGCATCCGGACGCTGTTCGGCTCGGGTAATAATGATTTCATCACTTCTGTGGATGAGAATAATGTGATTGTGGTTAAAGAACTGCAGGAGAACGATGGTCCCAAAGAAATTGATAAGGTGGCAAAAAATATTCTTACGTTCCTGAACAAGGAAGGCATCACCGATGTGCGGGTTTCCTACGGAACAACAGTAGGTGAGATCAAGGAAGTCAGCCGCTCCTATAAGGAGGCCAAGATGGCTTTGGATGTGGGAAAGATTTTCTTTGACGACAGAAGCATTATTGCATACAGCGAATTGGGAATCGGCCGTCTGATTTACCAGCTGCCTATTCCTCTGTGCAAATTATTCATCAAAGAGATTTTTGATGGCAAGAGTCCGGATGACTTTGATGAGGAGACATTAACAACGATCAATAAATTCTTCGAAAACAGCCTGAACGTTTCCGAGACCTCCAGACAGTTGTTTATTCATAGGAATACGCTGGTATATCGTCTGGACAAATTGCAGAAGGGAACAGGTTTGGATCTGCGTGTATTTGAAGATGCTATCACTTTCAAAATTGCGTTGATGGTTGTGAAATACATGAAATATATGGAAAGATACGAGTATTAATATAGGAGAAATATTGTGGCTAGAAAAGTTAGTGAGAAAACATCCTCCAGTGTGATAACCTTAAACAACGTGGGAATGACTTATGCCGGTTCCAACGGTGTACGTGCACTGAACGGTATCAACCTGAAAATCGAGCAGGGCGAGTTTGTATTTATTGTGGGAGACTCGGGTTCCGGAAAATCTACCCTGATCAAGCTCCTTTTGAGAGAACTGGTTTCAACAGAAGGCGAGATCATCGTGGATGGGTATAATCTGAATCGCCTCAGACATAGAAAAATACCCAAATTCAGAAGAAGTATCGGCGTGGTATTCCAGGACTTCCGATTGTTAAAAGACAGAAATGTATACGAAAATGTTGCTTTTGCACAGCGCATTATCCAGAAGTCAAACAAGGAAATCAAGAGAAATGTCCCCAGCATTCTCTCTATCGTGGGTTTGGCCGGAAAATATAAGGCAAAGCCGCGCCATCTGTCCGGTGGTGAACAGCAGCGAGTGGCCATTGCAAGAGCATTGGTAAACAAGCCTGCCATTCTTCTTTGCGATGAGCCCACAGGTAACCTGGACCCTAAGAATACATGGGATATTATGAAGCTTCTGGAACAGGTTAACGAGCAGGGAACCACAGTCATCGTTGTTACCCACAACAGAGAAATCGTTAACGCTATGCAGAAGCGGGTAATTACCCTGAAGAGAGGCGTTATTATCAGCGACGAGGAAAAAGGAGTATACATAGATGAAGATTAGTACGTTGTTTTATACGATCCGACAGGGCTTCAGAAACATGTTCCGTAATAAATGGTTCACCCTGGCATCTATTGCTACCATTGCGGCATGCCTTTTTCTGTTCGGTTTGTTTTATGCTGTGATTCTGAACTTTTCCAACATCATTAAGACCGCGGAGGAGGGTGTTTCCGTTACGGTTTTCTTTGACGAAGGTACAGATGAGAATACCATGGAAGTGATTGGAGATGAAATTGAGCAGCGTCCGGAAGTAGATCATGTGGTTTTTGTATCGGCAGATGAGGCATGGGAAAGCTTTAAAGTGGATTATCTTGGCGAATATGCCGATGGCTTCACAGAGAATCCGCTGGCAGAATCTGCTCATTATGAGATATATCTGAATGATATTTCCATGCAGCCTGCGCTGGTTACCTATCTGGAGAACAGGGAAGGCATCAGACAGGTCAACAAATCAGAAGTAACTGCTACTACATTGACCGGTGTGAATGCTTTGGTGGCTTATGTATCTGCAGCCATTATCCTGATATTGTTACTGGTTTCTATTTTCCTGATCAGCAATACGGTTACCATTGGTATTGCAGTCAGAAAGGAAGAGATCAACATTATGAAATATATAGGTGCCACTGATTTCTTTGTCAGATCTCCCTATGTGATTGAGTGTATCTTAATCGGGTTCATCGGTGCCTGTATTCCACTGGTAGTCATATACTTCCTCTATAACGAGGTGATCAAATATATTACCGAGCGTTTCTCCATGCTGACACAGCTTTTGGCATTTTTGCCGGTTACGGACGTGTTCCATTATCTGGTACCGGTATCCATAGGTGTTGGTGTAGGCATCGGTTTCCTGGGAAGTATTGTAACAGTCAGAAAGCACCTTCGCGTGTAACTATATGACTGCAGGCTGTCGAAGAATCTTCAGATGGACTGATGGACATGTGACGTTACATAGATTGGTGCACGAGGTTAGTATGAAATATTGTAAAAGGTTATTGGGCTTATTGTTATGCCTTATCATATTTGT
>CALZKI010000003.1 GCA_945787995.1 uncultured Lachnospiraceae bacterium
ATCCTTGCGGAGCATTTTTTGCTCTATAGGAAATTCCGAGGAATTTCCTATAGAGCAAAAAAAGACAGCGAAAAAGCAAACCACTTTTCCGCTGTCTTTTTTGTAATTATTTGTGCTTCTCTGCTACTCGCCTTCGCTTTCCATCTGCTCTTTCTGGATATCTTCAAAAGCAGAATACATGGGTTCCTCTTTGGAACCAAGGAAGGTCCGTCTTACATAGTTTGCTGTAATTTTTGCAACTACAGGAGAAAGAGCCAGTACACCGATTAAGTTAGGTATCATCATCAAACCATTGAAGGTATCGGACAGATCCCATGCAAGGGATAAGCTCATGGTACATCCAAAGTAAGTCATAACAACAAATACCACTTTATAGATCACAGTTGCCTTCTCACCGAACAGATACTCAAATGCAGTGGATCCGTAATGGCTCCAGCCAAGTACAGTAGAGTAAGCAAACAGCAAAATGGCAATGGCGATAAACATAGGACCAATAGGACCAAAGAGTTGTCTGAAGGCCTCACCTACCAATGCGGAACCGGTTACATCTGTAAGCATTTTTCCTGTCTCAAGATCAACCAGTCCGGAAGAAAGAATAACAAATGCGGTCAGAGTACATACAACGATGGTATCTGCAAATACTTCAAAAATCCCCCACATACCCTGGCGTACAGGTTCTTTTACGTTGGAACTGGAGTGAACCATAACAGAGGAACCTAGACCCGCCTCGTTGGAAAATGCACCACGTTTAAAGCCCCATGTAATAGCCATTTTCATACCGTAGCCCACTGCTCCGCCGGCAGCTGCATCCAGTGTAAATGCGCCCTTGAAAATAGAGGCAAATACTGCTCCAAACATGTTAATATGAGAAAGGCTGATAATCAGTGCTCCAATCACATAAATCACAGCCATAAAAGGAACCAGTTTTTCCGTTACGGAAGCGACCCTCTTTAATCCACCAACAATAACGAGAGCAGACAAAATTACAATAGCAATACCTGTCACATAAGGCGGAATGCTGAATGCAGATTCCATATTACCTGCAATGGAGTTTACCTGGCTCATATTACCGATACCAAAGGATGCCAGCAGACAGAATACAGAAAACAGAACTGCCAGGATTGCACCGATCTGTTTGCATCCTTTCTTAGCACCAAGGCCATCCCGCAAATAGTACATGGCACCTCCGGCCCAGGCTCCTTTGGCATTTTTTCTTCTGTAGAAAATACCAAGTACGTTTTCAGAATAGTTGGTCATCATTCCAACCAGAGCCATAATCCACATCCAGAAAATAGCTCCCGGACCACCTGCAATAATCGCTGTAGCAATACCTACGATATTGCCTGTGCCGATTGTTGCTGCAAGAGCGGTACAAAGGGACTGAAATTGGGATATGGATTTGTCCTCCGCATCTGTATGGGCCGTGATGTGTTTGTCTTTGAAGATCGCTCCAATTGTCATCTTCATCCAGTGGGGAATATGGGTAAACTGAAATCCCTTATTCACAACAGTCATGACAACGCCGGCAATGAACAGCAGGGAAATACCGAAGGTTCCCCATACAATACCATTAATTACGCCGTTCACATTAGTAATAGTGTCAATCATACATTTTCTCCTCACTTTCTTATGTAATATCCGATTTAAATGAAATATAGAAAAATTCCTTATCTCCCTTCGTTCACTTAAACCGTAGAAAAAATGAAGAGGCAGGGGAATACACCTCTGTCTCTTCATTGAGTTCTTGAATCTATGCTATTTTACTATTCGTAACAAATCGTTCCTTAAGCTTTTCCGTCGGAACCAAGAACGTTAACGATCTTATGAGCAACCATATCTTTAACAGCCTGACGAGCAGGTTTGAGATACTGTCTGGGATCGAAATGATCAGGATGCTCTGCAAAGTATTTTCTGATATTACCTGTCATTGCAAGACGGATATCGGAGTCGATATTAATCTTACATACAGCGAGTTCAGCAGCCTTACGAAGCTGTTCTTCAGGAATACCAACTGCATCAGGCATGTTACCGCCGTACTGGTTAACCATCTTAACAAATTCCTGCGGAACAGAAGAAGAACCATGAAGTACAATAGGGAAACCGGGCAATCTCTTGATACACTCTTCCAAAACATCGAAACGAAGCGGAGGTGGAACAAGAATGCCTTCCTCGTTACGTGTACACTGTGCAGCTGTGAATTTGTATGCACCATGGGATGTACCGATAGCAATTGCTAAAGAGTCACAACCTGTTCTGGAAACAAACTCTTCAACTTCTTCAGGACGTGTATAGCTTTCATGTCCTGCTTCAACAGAAACCTCATCTTCCACACCTGCAAGTGTTCCAAGTTCAGCTTCTACTACTACGCCATGAGCGTGAGCATATTCAACAACCTGCTTTGTTAATGCGATATTGTCTTCAAAAGACTTAGAGGAAGCATCGATCATAACGGATGTGAATCCACCGTCGATACAGGATTTACATAATTCAAATGTATCACCATGATCCAGATGAAGAGCGATCGGAATCTCCGGATTCTCCTCAACTGCTGCTTCTACCATTTTCACAAGGTATTTGTGGTTAGCGTATGCACGCGCACCTTTGGAAACCTGAAGAATAACAGGGCTCTTTAATTCGCCGGCAGCTTCTGTAATACCCTGAACGATTTCCATGTTGTTAACATTGAAAGCACCAATAGCGTATCCGCCATTGTAGGCTTTCTCAAACATTTCTTTTGTTGTAACTAATGCCATTTCATTACATCCTTTCTTAATGTTTATTAAATATCACCGGAGATTTACTCACAATGACCATTGTCCAATGCCCATTATAACAGATAGGTTTTCATTTGCAAAGGATTTTGTAACAGGAAACACACAAAGAGCCAGAGAAAAGCAACATCTACTTTATTACATCCGGCAGGGATTCTGCTATTTCACTCAGTTTACGAAGTCTGTGATTGACTCCGGATTTCCCTATCGGTGGGTCTAACATCTCCCCCAGTTCCTTCAAGGATAATTCCGGGTAACTTAATCGTAATTCTGCGATCTCCTGCAAACTGGGAGGCAAATCTTTGAATCCTCTGCAATCACGGATTCGCATGATATCCTCTATTTGTTTGCGACCTGCTGCCACGGATTTATTGATATTGGCGGTATCGCAATTCATCTGTCGATTGATAGAGTTATTGATTTCTTTTAAGATGCGCAGATTTTCCAGATCCATCAGAGATGTAAATGCACCCATCACGTTTAACAGATTTACGATACCCTCCCCTTCTTTGATATACACAATCGTATATTTCTTCCTGGTGGTAATCTTTGCTTCAATACCAAAGCTTCCGATCAGAGACTGTATCTGTTTGGGAAACTCTTCACCTGACAAGACAAACTCCAGATGATATCCCTTTTCAGGATTGCTGACAGAACCGGAGCACAGGAACACGCCTCTAAGAAACGCTCTCTTACAGCAGGACTGCTTCAAAAGAGTTTTATCCACTGCCTCCTCCATACTACGCAGCCGATCATGATCGTCCACCAGTTTCAGGGTTCGCAGCACATCTGCACTGCACAACTGTTCAAAAGAAGGCTTCTCCTCCCCCTCTTTCCTGGGGGCAAAAATCCTTAGCAACAGTTTGTAGCACTTCTGAAGCAGTTCCTCATGATCGGTGTAAATATAGAAATTTCCCTGCTCATCCTCTCTGCACAGATAATGCAGAACAGCAACAAGCTCAGCCATCTGACAATGTCTGGAATTACCAATGATCTGGTATAATTCATCTTTTATATTTGAAGAAAAGGACATTTATTCAAAATCTCCAAGGAAAATGATTTCTTTTTCCAACAATACTCCGGTTTCCTTCTGAACAACCTGCTGAATATGTTTCATCAAGTCCGAAACATCTTTGGCAGTTGCCTGATTTTTGTTAATGACAAAGCCACAATGCTTCTCAGCCACCTGTGCACCACCAACCTGATAGCCACGCAGGCCGCAATCCATGATCAGTTTTCCTGCGAAGTTTCCTTCCGGACGTTTGAAGGTACTCCCTGCACTGGGATATTCCAAAGGCTGTTTCTCTCTCCGTTTCAGTGCCAGTTCCTGCATGGTAGTCAAAATATCATCTCTGTTTCCCTGTGCCAACTCCAAGGTAACAGACAACAAAATATCTTTGGAATGCTTGATTCTACTGGTCCGATAGCCAAAGGCCATATCTTCACCGGATACCGACATCAGATCCCCTTCCGGGCTCATCAGCATGGCGGTCTTAACTACCTGCTTCATTTCACCGCCATAGGCTCCCGCGTTCATTACCATAGCACCCCCAATGGTTCCGGGAATACCGGCAGCGAATTCCAGCCCGGTCAGCCCCTTTTCAGCAGCCATTCTTGCTACCGTGGACAACAACACGCCTGCACCTACCGTAACCAGATTGTCTCTGATCAACACATCCGTAAATTCTCCTGACAAATGGAGAATGGTTCCCTGATATCCCGTATCAGATACCAGCAGATTACTTCCGTTTCCCAAAAGAAAATAGGGTTCTTCGGCCTCGATCAGTAAAGGAAGCACCTGCTGTAACTGGGCCAAATCTTCAATTTCCAGAAAAACCTCTGCCTCACCACCTATGCGAAAGGTGGTATGCTTTTTCATTGGCTCATGTAACAAAATACTGCCTTCCGGCAGTATTTCGTGTAACTTCTCTAATACTTGACTATTCACCTTATTACTCCAGAACTAATTTTGCAGCACCAAAAATACCTGCGTCATTTCCCAGGGTAGCAAGTGCAAACTTGGCATCTTTGCTGCCGTGGAATACATATTTCTGATAAGCAGGCTGAATATATTGGAACAATACTTCACCGGCTTTGGAAACACCGCCACCGATGACAAAAATCTCCGGATTTACGACACCGGCAATAGCTGCCAGACCTTTGCCAAGGTATTCACCAAACTGTTCTGCCACGGAAATTGCCAACGCATCGCCGGCTTTTACAGCATCAAACACAGTTTTAGCAGATACCTCACCTGCTCTCAGCACAGAATCCATATCACTTGCTGCAAGTGTTCTTCCGGCAAGTCTTACAACACCTGTTGCAGAAGCATATTCCTCCAGGCAACCGTAGTTTCCGCAACCACACTGATCGGTTTCCCCATCTTGGATATGAATATGACCGATTTCGCCGCCTGCACCGGTAGCACCTGTAAGGATCTTTCCGTCGATGATGATGCCGCCGCCTACACCTGTACCAAGGGTGACTGCTACCAGGTTGCTATAGCCCTGGCCGCCGCCTTTCCACATTTCGCCAAGTGCGGCAACGTTTGCGTCATTACCGCCTTTTACCACCATGCCATCTAACAGTCCGGACAGCGTTTCCTCCATGTTGAAAACACCCCAGCCAAGGTTTACTGCACGATGTACAATACCCTGACCGTCAACCGGCCCGGGAACACCTACGCCCACACCGGCAACATCCTTTCTGTCGATATGTTTTTCTGCCATTTTGCCCAGAATAGCATCTGCGATATCAGGCAAAACCTTTTCGCCGCCATTCTCCGTTCTTGTAGGTATTTCCCATTTATCCACTACTGTACCGTCATTCTGAAACAATCCCATTTTTACAGTTGTTCCACCAACATCTATGCCAAAAACATAACTTGCCATTGTTCTTTCCTCCCCTAAAAATAAGTATATTCTTTCTGCCGGGAATCATGCGTTTTCATGATAGCTTCTTTTCTCGTTTGAAAACTTTTCTTAATCGTCCTCATCTCTTTGACGGGCAAGATTCTCCTGCACACGCTTGTACAATTCCTGTGCTGCGTTATATCCCATCTTCTTCTGGCGATGGTTTACTGCTGCGGATTCGCAGATAATAGCCAGGTTACGACCCGGACGAATAGGAATATTATGACATACGATCTTGTTGCCAAGGTATTCCGTATACTCTTCCTCCAGGCCAAGACGATCATATTCTTTATCCTTATCCCAGTCTTCCAAACGGATCACCAGATCAATAGACTGGGTGTCTTTGACACTGGATGCACCAAACAGTGCTTTCACATCAATAATACCGATACCCCGAAGCTCAATAAAGTGCTTTGTAATATCCGGTGCAGAACCGATCAGTGTATCATCGCTTACTTTACGAAGTTCAACCACATCATCTGTTACCAGACGATGTCCTCTCTTGATCAGTTCCAATGCCGCCTCGGATTTACCGATACCGCTTTCACCAACAATCAATACACCTTCACCATATACGTCAACCAACACCCCATGAACAGAAATGCAGGGAGCCAGCTTTACATTCATCCAACGAATGATCTCTGCCATAAATGCAGATGTGGATTTGTTCGTCATCAAAAGAGGGACCTTATGCTCTACCGCCAGTTCACGGAACAGAGGATCCGGCTGTAATTCCCGGCAGAACACGATGCCCGGAATTGGATAAGACAACAGTTTTGTAAAAGTCTCCTTTTTCACATCCTCAGGAAGTGCATTCATGTAGGAATATTCCACATAACCGATGATCTGCAGTCTGGTAGATTCAAAGTGTTCAAAGTAACCTGCCATTTGCAAGGCAATACGATTGATATCAGGCTGATTGACTTTGATTCCAGAAATATCAATTTCCGGAGTCAGATTGATCAGTTTCATTTTTTCAATGATTCTTGAAAGACTAAGTGATGCCATAAGTAACCTCCTTGTGCGTATGTGAGTTCATTATACCCTATTTAAATTCAATGAGCAAAAAATTTCACGATTTCTTCGGCAATATGCTCCGGAATTTCCGGAATCTGCATTAATGTCTGCACATCTGCCTCTTTGATCTCCTGCATGGACTTGAAGTGACGCATCAGCGCTTTCCTTCTTGCCGGTCCCACCCCGGGAATATCGTCCAATACGGATTTTACCTGGTTCTTGGAACGCAGGGACCTGTGATACTCAATTGCAAAACGGTGGGCTTCATCCTGGATTCTGGTAATCAGCTTGAATCCTTCCGAACGATGATCAATGGGAATCTCTACATTGTTGAAGTACAAGCCTCTGGTTCTGTGATTATCATCTTTTACCATACCACAGACAGGAATAGAGATACCCAGTTCCTGCAACACCTGCAATGCGATGTTGACCTGCCCTCGTCCTCCATCCATGAGAAGCAGATCCGGAAATCTGGTAAAGCTGCCAAAGGTATCTTCCAATTCCTTGTCACGCAGTTCCTCCCGCTCCTCCATGCCATGAACAAACCGCCTGGTCAGCACTTCCTTCATGCAGGCATAGTCATCCGGTCCGGAGACACTTTTGATGCGGAACTTTCTGTAATCGCTTCGCTTCGGTTTACCTTTTTCAAACACCACCATGGAACCCACTGTGGCAAATCCGCTGATGTTGGAAATATCAAAGGCTTCCATTCGGCTGATCCCCGAAAGTCCCAGTAATCCGGCAATCTCCTTCACCGCACCAATGGTACGACCTTCTTCCCGTTTCAGTCGTTCCTTATCCTGCTGCAGAACAAGGCTTGCGTTTTGTGCCGCCAGCTCCACCAGTTTTTCCTTGGTTCCCTTCTTGGGATTCAGAATATAGGCCCTGTTGCCCCGTTTTCCGGAAAGCCACTGTTCCAGGATTTCTACGTCACCGATCTCATACTGCAGCATAACCTCCTTGGGAACAAAGGGAGTTCCTGCATAATACTGTTTGACAAAATCTTCCAGGATTTCCGGTTTGCTTTGCTCAGAAACATGGGTCATGTAAAAATGCTCCCGACCGATCATCTTGCCGTCTCGTACAAAGAACACCTGCACCACCACATCCTGACCGTCCTGGGCCATGGCGATAATATCCTTATCCTCTCCCGTACTGCCGGTAATCTTCTGTCTCTCGGAAACGCTCTGTACACTCTGTATCAGATCTCTGTAACGAATGGCCTCTTCAAATTCCATGTTTTCGGAAGCCTGCTTCATCTTCTCCTCCAGATCTTTCAGGATCCGGCTGTGGTCTCCCTGTAGAAAGCGAAGCACCTCTTCAATTTTACCATTATATTCCTCTTCAGAAATATAACCCTGACAGGGTGCGGCACACTGATGTATATGATAGTTCAGGCAGGGTCTGTCATTCCCCACATCCTTTGGTAATGCCTTATTACAGGTGCGAAGCATGAAAAGTTTATTGACCAGATCAATGGTATCTTTCACCGCTGTTCCATTGGTGAAGGGGCCGAAGTATTTTGCCTTATCCTTCTTCATCTGTCTGCACATCATGACCCGTGGAAAACGATCCCCCAACGTGACCTTAATATATGGATAGGTCTTATCATCCTTCAGCATGGTGTTATATTTGGGCTCATGCTCCTTAATCAGATTGTTTTCCAGCACCAGTGCTTCCAGTTCTGAATCCGTCACTATGTATTCGAAGCGGGCAATCTGCTGCACCATCTTGTCAATCTGCGGACCTCGTCCCACGATTTTGCGAAAATAAGATCTGACGCGGTTATGCAGATTGATGGCTTTCCCCACATAAATGATGGCATCAGATGCATCATGCATGATATATACCCCCGGTTTGCCCGGCAGTTTTTTCAGTTCTTCCTGCACATCAAAGGTCATGGTGGTGCTCCTTTTGACTTTCAACAAAAGCGCATCTGAAATAGATGCGCTTATGCCTGGTTACAATCTTGTGTTGGAGAAGAGACCTACCGGTCCGTCTCCTTTGGGTTTGTTGGAATCGTCCTGCTCAGAAGGGGTGCTTTCCTCCTCTTTGGCTTCTTCCGTTTTCTCTTCTCTGGGTTTATCATCCGCTTCTGTTTCGGAAGTATGCTGCTCTTCTGCAGCAGTTTCCTCTGTAGTTTTCGCAGGCTCCGGGGGATCTACGGAAACAACCGGTTCTTCCTTCTCGCCTGCTGTTTCATCGGAAGCCGCATTCCGTTTTTCATCGGTGGCCGCAGCCTTTTCAGATGTTTCTGCCTTTTTCTCTTCTTCCTTGGCTTCCGGTTCCGGCAGTCCTTTTTCTTTTCGGAAGATTTCCATGAACTCTTTGCCTGTGATGGTCTCCTTTTCAATCAGGTGAGCGGCCAGTTTATCCATCAGAGCACGATTTTCCTTCAAAAGCTTCTTCGCTTCTTTATAGCAATCCTTCAGGATCTTCATCACTTCTTCATCAATGCCTGCTGCAGTCACATCACTGCAGTTAAGTGCAGCACGGCCGTCCAGATATCTGCTTTCCACAGTCTCCAGCCCCATCAGACCGAATTTCTTGCTCATACCATATTGGGTTACCATGGATCTGGCAATGGAGGTAGCACGTTCAATATCGTTGGAAGCTCCTGTTGTTACGGTATCAAATACAATCTCCTCAGCAGCACGGCCACCCAGCAAGCCCACCAGCATATCATGCAGCTCTGCCTGGGAATTCAGATATTTCTCTTCCTCTGGGACATGCATGACATAGCCCAGGGCACCCATGGTTCTGGGTACGATCGTGATCTTCTGGACAGGTTCGGAATTTTTCTGCAAAGCAGAGATCAAAGCGTGTCCTACTTCGTGGTAGGATACGATCTTTCTTTCCTCCTTGCTCATGATACGGTCTTTCTTCTCTTTACCAACCAGTACCTGTTCTACGGCATTGAACAGATCCTGCTGGCACACCAGTTTTCTGCCCTCTTTTACCGCATTGATGGCAGCCTCGTTGATCATATTGGCAAGGTCGGAGCCTACTGCACCGCTGGTTGCAAGTGCGATGGCATCCAAATCTACGGAATCATCCATCAGCACATTCTTGGCATGCACCTTCAGAATTTCCACACGGCCCTTCAGATCAGGTTTGTCTACAATAATTCTTCTGTCGAAGCGTCCCGGACGCAGCAGTGCTTTATCCAGAATCTCCGGTCTGTTGGTGGCTGCCAGAACAATGATACCTTTCTTGCCATCAAAGCCGTCCATTTCAGACAAAAGCTGGTTCAAGGTCTGTTCACGTTCTTCATTTCCGCCGCCATACTTGGAATCACGACTTCTGCCAATGGCATCTATTTCATCAATAAAAATAATACATGGTGCGTTCTTCTCTGCCTCACGGAACAGATCTCTGACACGGGATGCACCCACACCTACATACAATTCGATAAAGTCAGAGCCGGCAAGGGAGAAAAAGGGAACATGAGCTTCTCCGGCTACGGCTTTTGCCAAAAGCGTCTTACCTGTTCCGGGAGGGCCTACCAGCAGCGCACCCTTAGGTAATCTGGCACCGATTTCCACATATCTGCCGGGGTTATGGAGGAAGTCAACAACTTCTACCAGAGACTCTTTGGCCTCGTCTTCTCCGGCTACGTCCTTAAAGGTGATGCCGGTTTCCTTCTGAGCGTATACCTTGGGATTGTTCTTTCCTACCCCCATCATACCGCCGCCTTTTCCCATTTTGCGGAACAGCATGCTGAGCAGGAACCACATGAGAAGTACAGGAAGCACATACGTCAAAAGAACGGACATCAGGATACTGGTTCCGTCTGCCACCCTTCCTTTTACTTCTACATCATGCTCCAGAAGACGTTTTGTTAAGGTATCATCTTCTTCAATTTTTCCCGTGTAGTACGTGATGGTAGGAGTACCCTGTGTCAACATGGCAAAGGGACTATCGGAGTTTTCCTTGGATTTTGGGTTAATGGTGATCTGATCTCCGCCAATCTCAACGCTTTCGATAGTTCCCTCTTCCACCATCTGCACAAACTCATTGTAACTGATTTCCTTGGTGGTGTTGCCTGCAACCGTTTTCATAAAATAACTCACACAAAGCAGGGTTACCAGGGCAGCAATCACAAAGATCACAACATTTTGTTTTTTGGGTGGTTGTCCGTTTGGTCCGCCCCCATTCTGATCATTATTCCCCGAGGGTCTGTTGTTCTGGTCATTATTCCCGGGTCCACCTTCTATCCACTGAATACGCAATTTCTTCATTTATCACTCCTCATTTCACAGGTTTTCCTGTGAAGCTGCAAACAGGTTTACTCTCCTGTTCCTAAAATTACTGTTCTATTATTTGGGACTTACCTTTGTTACAGGATCGCTTGTCACGTCAATTCCCAATTTCTTGAATATCTTGATATCCACGTCAGAAAGCATAACAGAAGTATGCACCTGACAGCCTCGAAGCTTGGGTAGCTGCTCCAGTGCTTTCTGAGCATTTTCATCAGTCATGGCAGACATGGAAAGTGCAATCAACACCTCGTCTGTATGCAATCTGGGATTTTTACCACCCAGGTATTTGGTCTTTAATTCCTGAATCGGCCCGATGGCTTCCGGAGAAATCAAATGGGTATCATGATCTACTCCGCCAAGATATTTCAATGCATTCAAAAGCAATGCTGCGGATGCCCCCAACAGATCCGTGGTCTTGGAGGTAATAATCGTTCCGTCAGACAATTCAATGGCTGCGGTAGGAACCCCCAGAAGCTCTGCCCTGTGGTTGGCGGCAGTGGTTACTTTTCTGTCATCCGTTGTGATCTTTGCCTGCTTCATAAGCAGTTCAATTTTATATACTTCGTTTTCTTTTGCTTTTCCCCGAACTACTCCTGTTAAAGCGTTATAATAACGTCTGATAATCTCCTGATAAGAAGCCTGAGAGCACACATCATCATCAATGATACAGTTCCCCGCCATATTAACACCCATGTCAGTAGGCGATTTATATAGGCATTCCCCATAAATTCCTTCAAAGATAGCAGATAATACAGGGAAAATTTCAATATCACGATTATAGTTTACTGTGGTCTCACCGTATGCTTCCAAATGGAAGGGGTCGATCATGTTCACATCATTCAAATCCGCTGTGGCCGCTTCATAAGCCAGATTGACCGGATGCTTTAACGGAATATTCCAGATAGGGAAGGTTTCATATTTTGCATAGCCGGCTTTGATGCCACGCTTGTTATCGTGGTACAGCTGGGAAAGGCAGGTTGCCATCTTGCCGCTTCCCGGCCCCGGTGCGGTAATAACAACTAACGGTCTGGATGTTTCGATATACTCGTTTCTGCCAAAGCCTTCTTCACTGACAATCTTCGGAATATTGGAAGGATACCCCTCAATCGCATAGTGCAGGTACACCTTCACATTCTGCTTTTCCAGTTTCTCTTTGAATTCAACGGCTCTGCCCTGGTTCGCAAATCTGGTCAATACCACACTGCCAACATACAGACCACGGGAAGAAAACTCTTTCATCAAACGCTGCACATCTTCGTCATACGTGATGCCCAGATCTCCACGCATTTTATTCTTCTCAATATCCGCCGCATTTATTACAATGACGATTTCAGCCCGATCAGACAGTTTCATCAGCATACGAAGCTTACTATCCGGCTCAAATCCGGGCAATACTCTGGAGGCATGAAAATCATCAAAAAGCTTTCCGCCAAATTCCAGATACAGCTTATCCCCGAACTGACTGATTCTTTCCTGAATATGTTCTGATTGCATCTGCAGATATTTTTCATTATCAAACCCGATCTTCATTGTTCTTCCCCATTCTGTATTATGTCATAATCTCACAAAAACTCTGATTTACTATTTTAACATAGTCATCTTCATAATTCTATAAAAATACTGTAAACATATCACTGATTCATCCCGAAAAGCATCTCTGTTTTTCGGTTCTTATTCCTGACTTACCCACAGGAACAAGAAATTTTACCCGGATTACGTATATATCTCATATGTTTTACCTTCACGCACCATAACAGGAATAATATCCAGCGGAGCAGGTACAGTGACAGTCTGTCCACCCTCATACACTTCTTTGGTGTAGGCATCCGTCCATTTGCATCCGGCAGGTAAATAAACACTTCTTTCCCGTAATCCTTCTTCCATAACCGGAGCCACCAGAATATCCGGTCCAAACATATAGGCATCTTCCACATTCCATGCCGCTTCGTCCTCCGGGAAATCGAAGAATAGCGGACGCATTACCGGTTCACCGGTTTTGCTGGTTCTTTCCATACACGCTCTGATATAAGGGCGAAGCCTTTCACGGATAAACAGGTATTTGGTCAGAATCTCGTAATTATCCTCGCCAAAGCTCCATACCTCGTTAGGCTGTCCACTGGTCAGCTGACGTACGCCGTCTCTGTACTCCTGCTCCCGCTCATACCAGGGGGAACGTTCCCCATGCATACGGAATACCGGGCAAAATGCACCCCATGCAAACCAGCGCACAAGCAGTTCCTTAAAGTGAGGATCTGTAATATCACCGCCAATAAATCCTCCAATATCAGAGGTCCACCAGGGAATACCTGCCATGCCCATATTTAAGCCTGCCTGAAGCTGTTCTCTCATGGCTCTGAAACAGGAGAAAATATCACCGGACCAGGTCAATACACCATACTTCTGGCTGCCTGCCCAGGCACATCTGACAAGGCTCATGATCTCTGTTTCGCCCTGTTCTTTCAGTCCATCATAAAAGCCTTTCGCATAACCCACAGGGTACACATTGCTGCACTGCATAGCAGGTCCCGCATAATATCTGTACAGATCAAAGTCATAGCATCCATATTCCGGTTCTGCCTCATCCAGCCAAAAGCAACGAATGCCCTTGTCATAATAATTCTCTTTGCATTTATCCCACACAAATTTCTGTGCTCCCGGATTGGTTGCATCGTAGAACACCGTATTTCCCATCCAGGTCATATGGCTCTGGACACCCCGGTCGTTCCGAACCAGGAAGCCCTGGTCTGCCATGGCTCCATAGTTTTCACTGCGTTCATCAACGGTAGGCCATACGGACACAACTGTTTCGATTCCAAGTTCTTTTAATTCTTTCACCATGGCTTCCGGATCAGGCCATTCTCTCGGTTCAAACTTGAAATCTCCCTGCATGGTCCAGTGGAAGAAGTCTACCACAATAGCATCCATAGGAAGCCCACGACGCTTGTGTTCTCTTGCTACAGCAAGGATCTCTTCCTGATTTCTGTAACGAAGTTTACACTGCCAGTATCCCAGACCATATTCAGGCATCATGGGAGAGCGGCCGGTTGCCATGGTATATTGAGAAATGATCTCTGCCGGGGTATCCCCTGCAGTGATAAAGTAATCCAGCTTCTTGGTACTGTTGGCCACCCACTCGGTCTTGTTGGTACCAAAGGTTACTGTACCGATAGCCGGGTTATTCCAGAAAAATCCATATCCTCTGCTGGAAACATAGAAGGGAACACTTGCCTGGCTGTTTCGATGCGCCAGCTCCAGTACGGCACCCTTTTTATCCATATGGGATTCCTGATACTGTCCCATACCGAAAATCTTCTCATCATCAAAGGCTTCAAAGCGGGCTGTCAATTTGTAATCGGTGGTTCCCAGAATGGGCTCCATCTCTCTTGCAGAAACCCCCAGAGGTACGCAGAAACGGTTCATACGCTCCCGGTTACGCCAATACTCTTCCGTCAACAGTTCCTCCTCTTGGTTATAAAAGCTGATCCACCCTTCTGTGGATACTTTGGCAGTAATCTTACCGTTTACTAAAGTAGCCTTTGTTCCGGTCTGATGATACTTCGCATATGCCTCCGGTTTGTACCAGGGATCTGTCACATCGATTGTCTCTAAAGTAAGGGTTGCATTTGTCTCAGCCAGCTTCTCTGTTAATGCCCAATCATTTTCGTCCATGGTTGGATCATTGGTCATTCTCACGCGGAGGGAATTTTCTCCCCAGGGTTCCACCCACAAAGTGGAAGTCCCCTTCTTTATGATCAATTTGCTGCCTTCTGTTAACATTCTCATATCAATCACCATTTTGCTGACGTGTTTGTCGCAACTCCTTCTCTATTTTTTTCATACTTTTTCAAACTCTGCTTCTATTGCAAACCATTTCATCAGACGTACATGCATGCACCCTTTTTTCTGTGACAAGCAGAACCTTATCCCAGTTTTTCAGGAAGCAGTTCAGACAACAGTTCTACAACCTGCTGATGCCAGACACGTCCGGGATGCTCTCTGGAGCCTTTCAAATCATCTGTTAAGGTAGGGAATTTAACCGGTTCAGCCTTCCTGTCTCCCGTTTGGGTGATATACATTTGTACCGCCTCTTTGATATACTTGCTCAATATCTGATCAAAGGATGCATAGGCCCAGAGAATATACGCTTCCGGGTTGTTCTTACGCAGCTTTTGCAAAAAGGCAATGACTGCATCCTGTACTCTCTTCACCGATGCAGGCTCATACTCCTTCTCACTTATCATCTTCATATGAAGCAGCTCACCGGTGTCCCCATCCGGGTACATTGGTTCCGAATGAAAAGCACTGTCATCGTTGGTGCCCAGATTGACAATAATGGCGTCCGGTTGCCAGGCCGCAAAATCATTATCCTCTTTGGAACCCCCTGCTGCTTCCTTCTCTCTGTCCAACATGGAACAGATTTTCTCATAATGCTGTGGGATATTTCTGGTAGGATCTCCATCATAACTGCAGAACACACCCCAACCGCCTTTCGACATGATACGGCATTCCGAATCTAATGCATCTGCAGTCAGGAGGGGATACGCAAAGGAAGCTCCCATCACCATGGAATTCCAGGTCATCTCCTTTACAGCTCCTATGGTACCTTCTCCGGAGGTCAGGCTATCACCGATAAACTCCAGTTTCCATTTCTTTTCCGGTATTTTCTCAAAGGATCCGTCTGTCTGCACCCCACATATTTGAAACAGATTGACAGAATCTTCTGTCATCGGCTGTACTTCCTTTAACACTCTTACCTGCCTGATGACACCCGGATCCGCATTCAGGAAAATGGGAACCAGACTGCTACCCTTCGGCAGAATGTGCCGGGAAATCAATGCCCCATCCACCCATATACTGATCCAATGCTCAAAATTTTCGTACTCCGTATAAAATTCCATCCAGACCTCTTTTGCCCTGACAGCAAATTCCACACCGCTGCCATGCCAGAACAAAGTAAGGGGATCCATCTCCCCGTTATTTCTTCCGAGAACCTTCAGTTCCGGAATTTCCGTTAATTTCCATGTTTTCATCTAAGATACCTCACGTTCTATTCTCCGATCCCTTTTCGGAATTGTGTTCCCGCCAAGGCCTGTATGTCTGATTGCAGACTGTAGTGAGCCGTCGGTACTTAGGCTGCGTTCTTTGCAGCCTTATGTATCCGCTACGGCGGAACTCCAAGCGAAAGCGTGTCTGCAATAGACATATAGGTCTTAGGCGCAGGAACACAATTCCGAAAAGGGCGTTATCTACTAATGTACAAACAAATTAACAATCCAAAATGCCAGCAGGGAACAGATCCAGGCAATCAGGCACTGCCCAAAAGCAACAAAGGCTGCCCATTTTCCGCCCAGTTCCCTTTTGACTGCTGCCACAGCAGCCACACAGGGCGTATATAACAAACAAAAAATCAAAAGAGCAAAGGCAGAAGCCGTGGACAGAAGCTGCTGCAGTGCAGCCCGGCTGCCAAATAACACATTTAATGTAGACACCACGCTCTCCTTGGCCATAAAGCCTGAAATCAGAGCAGTAGAAATACGCCAGTCACCAAATCCCATTGGTGCAAAGATTGGTGCGATCCAACCGGCCAACCATGCCAAAATACTTTCTTTGGAATCCGATACCGGGTCAAGTGATGGACTGAATGTCTGCAGAAACCAAATCACAATGGTTGCCAGAAAAATAACCGTAAATGCTCTCTGCAGGAAATCTTTTGCCTTATCCCACAGCAGAAGAGCCACATTTTTGGCACCCGGAAGTCTATAATTGGGCAATTCCATCACAAACGGAACCGCCTCTCCCTTGAATAGAGTGCCCTTTAAAATGTAAGCCGCTACAATTCCCGTGACAATACCGATCAGGTAAAGCCCCACCATAATAAAGCCTCCTTTTCCGGGGAAAAAGGTTGCTACAAAAAAGGCATAAATCGGAAGCTTGGCACTGCAGCTCATAAATGGAGTAAGCAGAATCGTCATCTTTCTGTCCCGCTCCGAGGGCAGTGTTCTGCTTGCCATAACCCCCGGTACTGTACAGCCAAACCCAATCAGCATAGGTACAATACTTCGTCCCGATAGTCCGATCTTACGGAGCAGTTTATCCATCACAAAGGCCACCCGGGCCAAATAGCCTGTATCCTCCAGCAGTGACAGGAAGAAGAACAGGGTTACAATAATGGGCAGAAAACTGAGCACACTTCCCACACCATTGCAAATACCATCAATTAACAGGGAATGTATTGTTGCATTTACCCCGACACCTGTGAGAAACACATTCAACGCTCCTACGGCCATGTCAATGCCGGTTTCGAAAAGTCCCTGTAACCAGGCTCCTATCACATTGAATGTGAGAAAGAACACCAACCCCATGATGCAAATAAATGCCGGAATGGCTGTATACTTTCCCGTTAAAATGCGGTCCATTTGCCGGCTTCTGATATGTTCCCTGCTTTCTCCCGGTTTTACCACCGTCTCCTCTACCAGCTTTTGAATAAATGTAAAGCGCATCTCTGCTATTGCAGCTGCTGCATCCAGTCCACGCTCCTCCTCCATCTGGAGAATGATATGTTCCAGCATCTCTTTTTCGTTCTGTGATAACTGCAGCGCCTCCAAAATAATCTGATCCCGCTCTACCAGTTTCGTAGCTGCGAAACGAACAGGAACCCCCGCCTCCTTGGCATGGTCTTCAATCAGATGAATGATCCCATGAATACATCTATGTACCGCCCCGCCATGGTCTTTCTCATCACAGAAATCCATCCGCCCCGGGCGCTCCTGATACTTGGCAACATGTACGGCATGGGCGATCAATTCATCTACACCTTCATTTTTAGCAGCTGAGATCGGTACAACCGGAATGCCCAGCATGGATTCCATCTTATTGATGAAAATGGTCCCTCCATTTCCGTGTACCTCGTCCATCATGTTTAGTGCCAATACCATCGGAATGTTCAGTTCCATCAGCTGCATGGTAAGATACAGGTTCCTTTCAATATTTGTGGCATCCACAATATTGATAATGCCTGTGGGCTTCTCATTTATGATAAACTCTCTGGTCACAATCTCTTCACTGGTATAAGGAGACATTGAATAGATCCCCGGCAAGTCCGTTATCTCTGTGTTTGGAATCCCCCGCATGGCTCCGCTTTTACGATCCACGGTTACACCGGGGAAATTACCCACATGCTGATTGGAACCTGTTACCTGGTTAAACAAGGTGGTCTTTCCACAGTTCTGATTACCAGCCAGCGCAAAGGTCAGAAGACTTCCTTCGGGCAAAGGATTCTCATCCTTTTTCACATGGTATCGTCCCCCTTCACCCAATCCCGGATGCTCCACCGGAACATGTTTTTCCTGGGAGCCCGATGGGAAGGCCTTATTTATGCCGCCCTGTTTCTCCACAGCATCGGTTTCGGGCAACATTTCAATATCTATTTGTTCTGCATCGTCTAAACGGATCGTCAGTTCATAGCCTCTCACCAGCAGTTCCATAGGATCCCCCATGGGTGCCAGTTTAACCAGAGTCACCTCTGATCCCGGAATCAGTCCCATGTCTAAAAAGTGCTGGCGAAGCGCTCCCTGTCCCTTGATTTCCAGAAGTCTTGCAGATTTCCCAATTGGAAGTTCTCTTAGTGTCATCATTCCCGTATGTCCTCCTATTGCCGATCCTTCTTCTCCTGATCCTTCACTTTCTTCCACAGATCCAATGTATCATCAGCGGTTTGAATTCCCTCCAGTTCTCCAAATACATGGGGATGTCTGCGAATCATTTTGTCGCTTATACCCTGAATCACATCATCAAAGGAAAACCACTCTCTTTCTTTTGCGATCTCTGCAATCAGCAGAAGTTGCAGCAACACATCCCCCAGTTCCTCACACAGATTCTCCGGGTCCCGGTTGTCAATTGCCTGCAGCACCTCATCCACCTCATCTGTCAAACATTTCTTTAACGATTCCGGGGTCTGCTCTCTGTCCCAGGGACAACCTTCAGGGCTTCTCAAGATAGAAATAATCTCTCTTAGTTCTGTGTAATCATGGGATTGTTTTTCCACATATTCTTTTCCGTTAAACATCTTCATGCTTCCTCTTTTTGCCCTCCGAACATTTTTCAAACTTTCCGGTAATAGCATCCCCTTGCTCGTACAGTTTTTCTGCTAAAACCCGATACACAAATTCCACACTTTTTCGGCGAACTTCATTTCTACCAATGTGGCCGAAATATTGCGTAGCAGTCCAAATATCTCCATCGAAATAAAACCCGAAGCAGACCATGCCTACCGGCTTCTCACTGCTGCCTCCTGTAGGCCCTGCTATCCCGGATACACCCACTCCCACCTGTGCGTGGTTTCTTTTGGCCACTCCTGCTGCCATCTGACCGGCAACCGGTTCACTGACCACACCGAATTCTTCTATGGTCGACTCAAGTACTCCCAGATAGTCCACCTTAGCCTCATTGGCATAGGTAACTACAGAAGCATTGAAAACAGAAGAGGCGGATGGTACATCCACCAGTTTGGCCGCCACCAGACCACCTGTGCAGGATTCTGCAAAAGAAATGGTTTTGTTGGCAGCACTTAGTTTCTCCACCACTGCAGCTGCCAGATCATAGATTGTTTCATCACTTGTATGCATATTCTGGTATTCCTCATTTCTGAACACTTGTGGCAAAAAGGCTATGAGAAATTCGCTAAGGCTATTTCCCATCTGCTGCAAAAGCTGTTTGCTTTCGTTTCGTAACAAATAGCAGGATTATTTCACATTTTGAGAAGAATAGATGGCTTCCACCTTCTCCAAATCCTCCATAAAGGCATCCACTACATCCGGATCAAAATCCGTTCCTCTTCCGCCGGAAATAATGGCATAGCACTGTTCCAGTGGTAACGCATCCCGGTAGCAACGTTTCGCAGACACGGCATCAAACACATCAGCCACTGCCATAATGCGAGCTGCCAGCGGAATGCCGGTTTTCTGTAACCCGTTAGGATACCCTCTTCCATTCCATTTTTCATGATGATACATGGCAATCTCATAAGCCATCCTCTTGTAGGAATCATCTCCCAGATGGCCAAAGGTTTCCTCGATAATCTTGCTGCCGATCACCGGATGCTCCTTCATCTTTTCAAACTCTTCATCGGTAAGCTTGCCGGGCTTTTGTAATATAGCATCCGGTATGCCGATTTTGCCGATATCATGCATTGGTGCAGCCTGTGCCAGATTGTCCAGAAAGTCCTTCGTAATGATCTTTTGATATTTTCTCATATGGCGAAGATTTTTCGCAATCAATACCGCGTAGGCAGAAGATCGTCTGATATGTCCGCCGGTACTGTCATCTTTGTTTTCAACAAGGGTTGCAAATCCCATAACCATTTCCTGATGATAATGCTCCAGGCTCTTGATGGACGGATTCTCCATGGTCAGATAGATACTGATGGTAACCATGGTAATGGCCACACTGGTCACCAGAAATTCAGGGAATATCACCTGCAGGGACATTACCCCAATGATGCAAAACAGCGTGGTTGCCAGGCTCTTTCGCTTGGTGGCGGAAATATACTGGTGTTTGGAAATAATAAACACGATAGTCATCAGACAGTAGGCTGCTGCACAACCAAAGCAGATATACACAGGAATCCCCATGGAATAGCTTGTAAATTCACCTTTGACATAATACAGCTTTGGTATTGTCACGAGCATTCCGAGAACCGCCAATACACCGGGGGCTGTATAGTAAAAAATCGTCTTTTTGTTACTTGGAATCTCTATGGTGACAGATACCCAGTACCAGTATAAAACCAGCATGGCTGCATCATAGGCCAGAAACATACCGATATGTGCAAGAGAATTGAACCATAAGGGTATCGTCTCAGTATAGTTTACGGTTACCGCAGTGATGCCATCAAACAAAACGGCGCACTCTGCCAACACAAAAAAGCAATCAAACAGCTTATTACAATGCCGCTTGTTAGACTGTATGATTAAATTATTCCCATCCCGGATATAAAGATATCCCACATAAGCTAAAATCAACAGACACATAATCTGCATTTTACACCATTGTAAAACAATCATTTGTACTTCTCTTTCCTAGCCTTTATGCATTCAGCACATTGACATCTCTTTCTACAGCCACTTTTTCTTTCACATAGAACTGGTACTCCGTGGTACCGGCTTTTGCCTCCAGTCTAAGGGTTATGTAACCGGATTTCATAGCAGGGAGTTTGATCTGCAGCATATGCCCACATTTATTGGTATTGGGCTCCACAAGGCCTGTGTTCCAGGTCATTATGTGTTCTTTCTTCCCATCCAAAATCAGGTAGGCCTCTACGGTATCACTAACTTCCTCGTTGGAGTCATTCAGCATCCACAATTCTGCCTTCAGCACATCTTCACCTGTGTACACCAGCTCATAGGTTCGGGCACTTGGCATTACATTACGCAAGCTGTCTGCTACTTTGTAATAGGCAGGTCTGGGTCTGTCCGGATAAGTGATCAACACATGTCCGCCCACATTGTTCCAGGGCTCTGTAAAGTCCCAATTCATGACCAAAGAGCAATATGGCTTCTGTCTCCTACCCTCCTCAAAAATGAACTGGAGACCCTGGCACTGCATCCACTGGCTTACCCGAATATAATCCGCAAGGCTATCCTGTTTTCCAATCAGCTTATCTACCATGCTGAAGTTCAGCCATGCGTCATCTCCGCCTTCCGGCCAGACACCAAAGCCTTTTCTTCTTTCCCACACAGTCCCCGGTGCAATATTTTCAAATGCCTCGGCAGGAATGATTGCCTTTAAGATATCCAGATCCGTGATAGCCGGTACCCCAAATTCTGTATAGGCAGTCTGTTTTGCTTCCCCAAAGATTTTATGTACCAGTCTCTCTCTTCTATTATCATAGATTGTATAGTGGCCATGGCCCATACCTTCCAAAGGAGCTGTTGCCATAAAGGGTTTCTTTCTGTCCATTTCGTAGCAAAGCTTATTCAAAAGGCGTAGTGCTAAAGATTGATCGGTCATTCCGGACCATACATTAAACAATTCATTGCCACCACACCAAATCGTATGGGAAACATGTCCACGAATGGATCTGATAATTGCTCTGGCTTCCTGCTCCAGAATTTTCAGATAATGATCTGTGCCTACATAGTTGTTGCAGGCAAGAGGGAATTCCTGCCATACCATAATACCCAATTCATCGCATCGTTCAAAGAAATACTCCCTATTGATAATGGCTCCGCCCCAGATTCTTAAAATGTTCATGTGAGCCTTCTGCACATACGCAAGAAGAGTATCATATCTTGCATCACTGATATTGGAAGTATAGATTTCAGGATTTACCCAGTTACTTCCCTTTCCAAACACACGTCGACCGTTCAGCTCGATCTGCACGGGAGCCACGCTTCTGCTCTTCGGAAAATCCATTGGCTCATCCCAGGCTCCTTCATTCATCACAAGGCGGATGGTTCTAAATCCAATTTTTCCGGATACCTTTGTCTCCGGATGGTCTTTTGTCATTACAGAATAAGTATAAAGATACGGTTCGCCCTGCCCATTGCACCACCACAGCTTAACATCCGACAGCAGGAAGGTATTACTTTCTCCTTCATACACCGTATTCCCATCAGCGTCCTGCACTGTGTAAAGCAAATTCGAAGGTTCTCCGGTCCACTGTTCTCTGTAATTCATCCCCAGAATCGTAACGTTTGCCTCTGAAAGGGCATCATTTAATGTGTAAAAAGCCTCCACATCGGCAATCATCTCTCCGCTTCTGCCCTCAAAGTAGGTATCACCAAAAATACCTGAAACAAGCATTCTCGGATGCCAGTCCCAATCATATTCTACCGCAGGTTTACAGCTCTGCGCCGCCTGCGAACGTCCCCATGGAATACCGGGTATCTTTGGATGGGGATAAATCAGTATCTCAACAACATGTTCCTCTTCATCCGAAAGAATATCTGTCAGTTCCACCTCTGTGGTGGTGTACATGCCTTCATGATAAAGCTTCTTTTCTCCGTCCACGAGAATTTCATACTCATATTCTATTCCCTTGGTCACAAAATAGAGTTTCTCAAAAGAACCTTCCAACTGTTTTTTACAAATTTTGGTTCTGTAAGTAAAGTAATAGTCTTCCAACTCCCCGAATTTCAAGTAATTATCGGAATAATTCACATCACCAAGACCAAAAAACTCTGCATAATCCTTCTGCACATTTCCGGGAACAATTGCAGGGAAATACTCACCCTTATGTTCTCCACCCAGACATGCTGCTTCCCAGTTTGTATATACTTTCATACTTCCTCCAACATAATCCTTATTGCGTATTGTTTCGTGACTTCCACTAAACCTACGTTGCATGCACCAATGCAGGACAACGGCAAACAAAAAATGGACAGAGAGTATCACACCAACACTCCACTGTCCATTATAAATCCTTTGTTCGCCTTTGCCAATCAGTCCTAACCGGATTTTCTTCCTAAAAAGGGGGCATATTTTCTCACTTCCGGCATCGTGCCTTCTTCTCAACTATTTGACATATTTTTGCAAAGTTGATCTGACCGCACCTTTTCCTGCAATCAATTCGTTGAAGTAACCCAGGACGGTTTGTGCCATGCCCACTTCGTACAAATTCACACCAAAAATTCTGTCATCTGCCAGTAAGTCATGCAATTTATCCTCCGGGACGGTATCACCCAACCGGACCTCTTTCACATAAGTGCATACCTTTTCCAACAGAGGATCGGGGCTTAATTCATATGCTTCCCCTGCATCATTGACAGCCATAAGATAACGGATCCAGCCCGCAAATACCAAGGGAATCAGCTTCAAATCAGACAGCTTCTTTCCGGTCTTCTGATAATTCTTTATGGTTTCACCAAACCGGATAGCCAGTTTCTGGGAAGTATCGGTGGCAATTCTCTGTGGCGTGTCAGGCATAAAGGGATTGGGAACACGAACCTGTAAAACAGTATCAATAAACTCCTTGGGATCCAGAACGCCGGGATGAACCACCACAGGCAGTCCTTCCTCATACCCAATCTTTTCCACCAGTCTGACCAGCTCCCGATCCTTCATTTCCTCTGAGATCTTCTGATATCCCAGAACACATCCGTATACTGCAAGAGCTGTATGGAGGGGATTCAGACAGGTACATACTTTCATCCGCTCTACTTTATCAACAGTCTCTTTGTCCGTGAAGATGATGCCTCCCTTTTCCAAAGCAGGCCGTCCATTGGGGAATTTGTCTTCGATGACAAGGTATTCGGTCTCCTCAGCGTTCACAAAAGGGGCAACATAAGTGTTCTTGCTTGTAATAACAGGTTCCAGATCTTCCAATCCGTCCGCCGTTAAAATAGCCTCTACCGAAGCATCCGGTCTTGGGGTGATTTTGTCAATCATAGACCAGGGGAAGGAAACCTTCGTCTCATCCGTCAGGTAGGTAAGGAAACCTTCGTCCGCCAGTCCCTTTGCAACCCATGCCTTGGCAAAACCCTCCACTGCTGCAAGCAGTTTGTCTCCATTATGAGAGCAGTTATCTGTAGAAACCATTGCTACCTTCTTTTCACCATGCATATAGCGATGATATAGCAGAGCAACCACCTTTCCCATATAGCTTCGCGGCTTTTCAGGGCCGTTTTCGAAATCCGCCTTTACTTCCTCCAAAACATCTCCCCGGGCGTTCACAAGGGAGTACCCTTTCTCCGTAATGGTAAACGTCACAAGCTGTAAAGAATCCTTCTCAAAGATTTCTTTCAGCCTGCCAAATTCTTTTTCATTTTCAGCATCCAGAATGCAGGATTCGGCAATGGAACCAACAACCGTTTTTTCCAATGTTCCATCTGCCTTCAGGGTAACCAGAACAGAGTAGTTATCGCATGGTCGATATGCTTTTTCAATGATCTCATAATCGAATCCTTCTACCACAGTAATTCCACGGTCCAGTGTTCCCTCATTTAAAAGATTTTGTACCAGATTTGCCTGGAAAGCCCGAAAGATATTGCCTGCACCAAAATGAACCCAGAAGGGATTCTCCTTTGTTTTTGCAATCATCTCCTGACGGTCATATTGAGGGAGTTGATACCCCTTACTCTCCCATACTTCTCTGTTTTTTAAGCCCTCTTCTGTCAGCTTCATTTTGTCACGTATCATCCAATTATCTTAGACGGTAATTGGATTTTTCCTTTCTCCCGAACATTGCCGGGTATTGCAATGGATGATGTTATCTTCTCTCTATCCCTCTGGTATGACTCTTTTCAATTGCCTCCCAGAGCCCATTTAAGTAAGTAGCACCCAATGCTCTGTCATATAAACCATATCCCGGCATAGCCACCTCATCCCAGATCATTCTGCCATGGTCCGGTCTGATAGGCCCGTCAAACCCAATATCATAAAGGGCTTTCATAATCTCATACATATCAAAGGTTCCGTCCTTTGAAAGATGAGCAGCTTCTTCAAAATCCGTGGGCGAATTAAACTTCAGATTTCTTACATGTGCGAAATGAATTCTACCTTTCAGTGAACGAATCATATCGGGCAGATCATTTTCCAGATTGGTTCCGTAGGAACCGGAACAGAAGGTTACACCATTGTGCGGGTTATCTACCATTTGCATCATTCGAAGAATGTTATTTTTGTTGATGATGATTCTGGGAAGTCCAAATACGCTCCATGCAGGATCATCCGGATGAATTGCCATATTGATATCGTATTTGTCGCAGGTAGGCATGATTCTTTCCAGGAAGTACTTCAAATTCTCGAAGAGTTTTTCATCATCAATGTCCTTGTACATCTCAAACAATTCTTTCACATGTTCCATTCTTTCAGGCTCCCACCCCGGCATTACTGCGCCATTGGTGTCACCTGCGATGGAAGCAAACATTTTCTCAGGATCCAGTTTATCTACTGCTTCCTGCGTGTATGCAAGCACGGTAGATCCATCCGGGCGTTTTCTGGCCAGCTCAGTCCTGGTCCAGTCAAAGACAGGCATGAAATTATAGCAAACCATGTGAATGTCTTCCTCACCAAGATTTTCCAGACATTGAATGTAATGATCAATATACAGATCCCTGTCTGCCGAACCGGTCTTGATGGCATCATGTACATTGACACTTTCAATGCCGACTACTTTAAGTCCGGCAGCCTCAACCTCTTCTTTCATGGCTCTGATTGCTTCTCTTGTCCACACTTCACCCGGTGCCGTATCGTATAGAGTAGTGATCACGCCCTCCACACCCGGAATCTGTCTGATTTGTTTTAGGGTAACCGTATCATGTTTAGATCCATACCATCTCAGTGTCATTTTCATAAGAAATACCTCCTAATACCCGGTTCTTTTGTTTTTCCACAAAATTTTATCATAAAGTGTATCTGTATTTTATGTACAAGGATAGCATATCTCTCTTCCCTTCGAATGAACATTGACAGGGTTGTTATTGACATTGCAAAAGTTGCGGTTTACATTAAATATATGAATACGAATTTGAGAACTGCTTTCGATCCCAGGCAGTATATGATATCCCGGGATTATGAAATTTACTACTACTCCGATACGGAAATAACCCGTGTTGATAGCCATACCCACGATTATTACGAATTTTACTTCTTTCTAAAAGGTGACGTTTCCATTCACATCCATGATATGGAACAACATTTGCAACCGGGGGATTTCATTCTGATCCCTCCCAACACCCGACATTATCCTACCGTTTTCAGTCATCAGGTACCTTATCAGCGTTTTGTATTCTGGATCAGCGAGAAGTTCTGCAACGATCTGATGCGGCAGTCCAAAGAATACGGGTATCTTTTTCAGCATGCTGCAACCTCTCATAAATATATCTATCACTTTGATGTTATTTCATTTAACAATCTTCACTCGAAAATCCTTCGACTCCTGGAAGAACATAATTCCAAGCAGTTTTGCAGGCATGCCATGGTGTCTCTTTGTATCAAAGATCTGATTCTGACGCTCACCAGAATGGTCCATGAACAGGAAACACCTAATGCAGTAAAAGAGGAATACTCGTTGTATCATGGTATTGTCAATTATATTGATAGCCATATCCATGAGAAGATGACTTTAGAAGATATTGCCACCGCACTTTTTGTCAGCAAGTATCATATTGCCCACGTATTTAAGGCTCAGATGGGTCTCTCCATTCATCAATACATACTTAAAAAGCGATTGGACCTTTGTAGAGGTGCAATCGCTTCCGGTACTGATATTACTGTTGCCTGCAGTCAATGTGGTTTTGAGGATTATTCCAGTTTTTATCGTGCTTTCAAAAAGGAGTACGGAATCTCCCCCAAAGAGTTCCAATACTCCATCAGAGAAATGATTTCCAACGATTCTATTTAAACAGCATGACAGCTACTTCCTCCAGCTGTCTTCTATCCTCTGTATCATCATAGTTTGCCGGTTTGTCATCTATGCCCATTCTCGGATTGATAAAAAACAAGCCGTCTCTGTTGCAATAGAAGAGTATTTTCTTCACGCCATTGATCTTAAATCTTGCTTCTGCATTCCCTTCCGGATACAGCTTTACCATCTGGATCCGGTCAGAAGAAAGCGCGGCTATGAAAGAAATATAGTGTTGCTTCGTCATCTCATGATCGATGCGCACAAAGTACTCGTCCTCTACTCTCTCCATAAAGATCATATGGTGTTCATCGCTCTCCTCCGGCTCCGCTGCTGCCAACTGCACACCGTGACAGTGCATCACAGTTTCACCCATGCTGTGAATCACATTGCCGCAGATCGGACAAACGTAGAATTTGGAACGAAGCATGTTGGACGATACATTGGTATTGTATATCGCATTTCCCGACAGCAATTCCGCTATGGAAATCTGAAAGGCTTCCGCAATAGGTTCTAACAAAGTAATATCCGGGTATCCTTTCCCGGTCTCCCACTTGGAGATTGCCTTATCGCTTACTCCCAATCTCTGAGCCAACTGTAACTGTGTCATCTGATGCTTCTCACGCAGCTCCTTGATCACTGCGGCTGTAATGTACTGGTTCATGGTTTCCTCTCTTTCCGCTCTGCCTTTCGATTCCGGTTGCATTCATTGCATTCACATGTAAGTTTCCTTCTGTAATACAATTTAGCTCTATATATCCAAAAAAACCACCTACTCTGCGTAGACCTACGTAGCGTAGAATCGGCAAAGCAGGTGGTATGTCAGCGTAAAGATTCAGCCAAGGAATGCTTAATCATCAAGCTTTTCTATCAAAAAGTTATAGCAATCTTGCATGATACTACTCAATCATATTCCATAGCTTGTAATAGATGCCCTGCTTCTTTAGCAGTTCTTCATGGGTACCTTCTTCGGCTATGCCATCCTCCTCCAGCACCAGAATACGATCGTAGTTTTTGATGGTTGTGAGACGATGTGCTATGGTAAGGGTTGTTCTTCCCTTTGCAAGTCGTTCAAGACTCTTACCCACCAGCAATTCGCTTTCATTATCAAGCGCACTGGTAGCCTCATCCAAAATCAATAATTTAGGATTCTTTAAGAACACGCGGGCAATGGAGATTCGCTGCTTCTGACCACCGGACAGCTTGACGCCACGCTCGCCCACATAGGTATCATACCCATTCTTCAGTTCCCGAATAAATCCGTCTGCTCCGGCAAGTCTTGCGGCCTCTTCTATCTCTTCTCTGGTTGCCCCCACCTTACCGTAAGCGATGTTTTCAGCCACTGTGCCGCTGAACAAATAGACATCCTGCTGCACGATACCGATTGCTTCACGAAGGCTCTTCAGGGTCACCTCTCGAATATTTTGTCCGTCAATTTCTATGCTGCCTCCCGTCACATCATAAAATCTGGGAATCAGGTTACACAGTGTTGTTTTGCCCCCACCGGAAGGACCCACAATGGCCACCCGCTCTCCCGGATGAATGGAAAGTGATAAATGGTGCAATACCTTATTATGATCATCCGGATACTCGAAACTCACATCCTTTAATTCGATATTGCCTTCCGTAACCTGCAGTTCTGTTGCCTCCGGTGCATCCGTAATCTCCACAGGAGAATCCATAATTTCAAAGAAACGCTCGATTCCTGTCATACCACGCTGGAACTGTTCCGCAAATTCAACGATACGTCGGATGGTTGCAATCAAGGTGGAAACATACAACACGTAAGCCACCAGGTCACCGGGTGTGATGTATCCGTAAATGACAAAAAGTCCGCCCGCCAAAACTACCACCAGATACATGAGTCCGTCAAACAGTCTGGTAGAGGCCTGGAACAAAGCCATAAAATGATATGTCTGCTTCTTAATTTTCTGAAAGGCATTATTTCCTTCTGCGAATTTTTCTGCTTCCAGTTCTTCTGCCGCAAAGGCCTTGACCACCCTTTCGCCAAGCAAAGAGTCCTCAATCCGGGCATTCAGCTCGCCAATCTGAACACGCTGTCTGCGAAATGCAGCGCGCAAATTCTGATTCAAAATGACCGACACTACGGCCATAATAGGCACACAGACAAAAATCAGTACCGTAAGTCCAATACTGTAACCACACAGAATACTAAAGCTTACAACAAACTTGATTCCGGCAATGAAAAATTCCTCCGGGCAATGATGGGCGAACTCTGTCACTTCAAACAGGTCATTGGTAATGCGTCCCATTATTTGACCAATTTTGGTATTGGAATAATAGGTATGTCCCAGCCTCTGTAAGTGGTCAAAGGCATCCTTTCGCATATCTGTTTCAATATACACGCCCATCACATGACCCATATCTGCCATAAAGTACTGGGCAGCCGCATCGATCAGGCGAAGCACCAGATAGAGAAATGCCAGTTTTCCAACCAGACTGACTGTCAAAGATGCTAAATCGGTCATAGCCAGATTG
The DNA here is from genome assembly GCA_945787995.1 of uncultured Lachnospiraceae bacterium. Lineage (GTDB taxonomy): Bacteria > Bacillota > Clostridia > Lachnospirales > Lachnospiraceae > Acetatifactor. Next base: position 29,804 of record CALZKI010000003.1, read on the forward strand.
GTAATTGTTCGCAAAATCAACGGAAGTATCACGTCGCAAAGGCATGTTAATGCTGCACAAAACAGATCCAGATACATAGTTTTGCGATATTTTTTCATATATGGATAAAAACGCTTAATCAAATGGGTTTTTTTACTGCTGTACTCGTTCTGCATACTCTGCTCCTCATCTCGATCCGAAATTCCTATGCAAAAGCAAAAAGGCTTTTGCATAAGAATTATTGAAGTTTATTCATTATATGTCTTGCAGACAAGAAAATCAAATTACAAAAAAACTGCTGCTTTAACGATTCAAAATCGATGAAGCGACAGCTCTTTCCATTACTTTATTTCAGCTTTATTTCTTTTCAAAAAATCAATATCATTCCCAAAGAGAAAGGCTGTCTCTTCGTCATTACAAAGAAACAACTCATACAGTTCCTTTGGTATCTTGTGGGGTTTCGTTCTCTCATAAATGGTAAGATTCCATGAATGCTTGCATTTCTTGCATCTGTATATGAGCCAGACATCCACATTGTTTCCATTCGCATTTACCCGAAACTTCCCGGAGTTTACAAATTCCTGCTTTTTTCCGCAGCCTCCACAGCGATGGTACACTCTGATGCAACTGCCTTCAGTTGGTATTGTTCGCACACAGTACCTTTACTTCGCGAATGATTCTCTGAATGCTTTTTTCTGACAGTGCATATTCTTCTGCCAATGCAGTTGATGTATGACCGCTCTGGAACTTTTCATAAATTCGGAAATTTCTTTCCTGCAGAACCTTTTTTGTATCCGTTCGGCTTCCCCAGGCTTGTTTCCCTATACTTGGAATGTATATTGCTTTCCCATTTACATATTGCTGAATAGTATATATTAATTCCTTCGGCAGAACTTCTTCTGCTCTTATATAGCTCATCTTATCCTCCTAATTCAATAACAGGATTCATCTGAGCTTAACTATTCATTCTTATTTTAAGCTCAGACTACTGAGCGATAACGTATCTTTTTTTCATAAACAGAAAACTCCTTTCTTTTTTCAAATCCTATCTCTGAAAGAGAATTTTGTAAACCTCATTTTTGTTTGGAAATGTTTTTGTTCCGCAACAACAACTCCCAAATATCCCATCCCCAAGGTTTTGTCCGCAGAAAGTAAACGTGGCCACACCAATGGGAAGAGTTTCATATAATTACTATAATAATGTTGCTATCTCTAAAGCAATCAATGCCTTTCCAATATTGTGGTTTGCGTCATGAAGTCCTTCATATTCATAACCACTCTCTTCAAGAACATCCCCTGCCTCCAGGAAATCATAAAGTTCCAATCCATAAAAATCACAGATTGCCTGTACTCCGGCTAATTCCATTTCAACTGCAATACAACCTTCCTCTTTTCTTTTTGCAACCAGCCCCTTGGTTTCTCGCAGCATGGAATCCGTTGTCCATACACGTCCTTGAACAAACGGAGCCTTTATTTTTGTGAATAGATCTGCCAGAACATCACTATTTTTTATTGTAAGATAATCCGAAGATGGCGCATAATAATGTGATGCTCCTTCTCCTCTGTAACTTTCAGTCGGGATAATGAATTTTCCTTTCGTCTGCTCTTTATTAAGGCTTCCGCAAGAACCAAACATAATATATTTCGTGGCACCAATGATATGATGACTTTCATAACACATAGAGGATGCAATAGCAGAACCGATTCCCGTTAGATAAAAAGCTATTTTCTCTCCCTTATACTCCAAACAATAGATTGGAATGTTGCCATTACATGCACCTATTTCACCAACTATTTCACAATCATAATTTGCTAACAGATATGCATGTATCTCCTTCGAAAAAATAATCATGCATTTATCTGTAATATGCTTTCCGACTCCGTAAATAACATTTAAGTCAACCAATGACTCTGTTTCATTGTCAAAAAAATCACTCTGCAACATATTTTGTATCCTTTCTCAATTAATTACTCATTGAAACCTGTCGCCTTCTGCGTCGCTCAGTCTCTTTATTTCCCCAGTCTCCAAAAAGCTCCATCATGAGGTATCCTCATTTCACCAGCCTGTAATTTTGCTTCAATGCATTCTAAAATTTTCGCTTTATTCCTTTCCAGAAAACTTATGTGATGCTTAAGACATGGCGTAAGATCCTTTAATACATCATCCTTATTATCATATGTAAATGGACTGGGAAGCACTACTTCATCAATTTTCATAAAATATTTCTTCAAGATTTGGAAGCATCTTACCTTTTCTTCAGCATATTCTGCCAGTTCTTCAATGAGAGGTTCTGAATCGATTCCAAACTCTTCGAAAAAATCAATCCAATACTGTAGATGTGCCTGTGGCACGGTTCCAAATGCATTTAATGACATCATTCCATTGTCCGCCAATACCGAAGCAGCTTTTGCAATAAATGACTCTTCATCCTTTAACACATCAGAAATGTAATGAGCAATAATCATTGAGTACTTTTCATTTTGTCTAATATGTTCCCAAGTACTATCAGTTTCTACATCTTCAAAGAATACTTCCACAGAAGAGCCCTGTGATAGATTATCACTGTTCTCACTTACATATTTAGCAAAATCATCTGCCCAGCTACCAGCTAAATCATAGCCATAGACCTTCACATTTTCAGGAATATTATCCCAGTTATTTCTCCATACCTTAGCAAAACCACACCCTAAATCAAGTACCTTCTCTCCTGCCTGCACACCTAGCGATTTATAAATCTTTACATACCAGTCAAGTTCTCCCCTGGTATGATCCAGCGCAAAGAAATGGCCTGCATCTCTATTCTGATCCTGCTGCATGCTCTTGAGAACCTCCGCAACATCATCCCAATCAGGGTTTCCATTGCTTCTGGCAATTACAGCCTTTATTCTTTTGATGGCCTTTTCAAGTTCATATCTCTTGGCTTCCATCATATGAATCTGTTCCTGAAGAGTATCAAGAATATTCGTATCCCGACTTCCCACAAGACTATCTCTGATTTCCTCTAAAGTAAATCCAATCTGCTTTAGGGCAATAATCTTTTCCAGCACAAGAAGTGCTTCATTATCATATAACCTGTAATTTCCTTCTGAATAGTCTGATGGCTTTAATAATCCCTTTTCGTCATATAATCTAATTGCTTTCTGCGAAATTCCAACCTTCTTAGCAATTTCTCCTGATGTCATTTTACCATTCATCTTACATATCCTCCTTAAGTGAATATACTTTTTTGAACGTTCATGTAATTACCTTAAGGGATATCCTAAGGGAAGAGTCAACATCTTTAATGAAATATTTTGAAATATTTGTTAAAACAAAAAACTCATGTTTATACTTGGTCATTTTTATTGTCTCTACCTTTATATGTCTCGCAAAACTCTTGTATCATAGAAATAAGTTCCTGCTTTGCTTCCTCTTCTTTTTCCGGCCACATATCATACTTTTGCAGTAAGAAATAAATAGGCGAATAAAAACGTAGTGCAATAATGTGTGGCTCCTCCTTCTTTATCACCCCGGTGCCTATTAATTCAGCAAATATTTTTTCCTCGTATGCTACTGCACCAT
>CALZKI010000004.1 GCA_945787995.1 uncultured Lachnospiraceae bacterium
AAATGTCTTTCATGTTGACCCTCCGGAATCATCATACCACAGGGACACTAAAAAAACCATTTTCCCCGTCCCCGTTGGTTCTAAAAAAAGCCATTTTCCCCGTCCCCCGGTCTTTACACAATGGGGTTTCATTTGTATAATATAAATACTGTATATCTTTAAAACTTTGACGCGCTAAAGCGACATATTTGAAAGGAGCTTTACATATGAAGCAATTAATGTTGGGTAATAAGGCCTTTGCCAGAGGTCTCTATGAAGCCGGCTGTAGTGTGGTGTCCAGCTATCCCGGCACACCCAGTACGGAAGTAACAGAAGAGGCTGCGAAATATGACGAGATTTACTGTGAGTGGGCACCAAATGAGAAGGTAGCTATGGAAGTTGCTTTTGGCGCTTGTCTTGCAGGAAAAAGAAGTTTCTGTGGCATGAAACACGTTGGTCTTAACGTTGCCGCAGACCCTCTGTATACTTGTTCCTACACAGGGGTCAATGCAGGTATGGTTATCTGTGTGGCAGATGATCCCGGCATGCATTCTTCTCAAAATGAGCAGGATTCCCGTCATCATGCAATTGCCGCAAAGGTTCCCATGATCGAACCCTCTGATTCCGCGGAAGCTTTGGAATTTGCAAAATTGGCATTTGAGATGTCGGAAGACTTTGATACACCGGTTATCATAAAAATGTGTACAAGAGTTGCTCACTCCCAGAGCATTGTGGATACCGCAGAGAGAATTGTGCCTCCTGCAAAGCCATATGAAAAGAACATTGCCAAATATGTGATGATGCCCGGCAATGCAATCCGCAGACATCCTTTCGTAGAGGAACGCACAAGAAAGTTGATTGCCTACGCCGACAACTGTCCCTTTAATAAAGTAGAAATGGGAGATACAAAGCTTGGTATTATCACTTCTTCCACAAGCTATCAGTATGTAAAAGAAGTATTCGGCGAGCAGGCTTCCATCCTGAAGCTGGGCATGGTGAATCCTTTGCCTGAAAAACTGATTCTGGATTTTGCTGCAAGAGTAGACAAACTTGCCATCGTGGAAGAACTGGATCCTATCATTGAAAACCACTGTAAAGCACTTGGCCTTGAGGTGACAGGTAAAGACGTACTGCCTATGGAGGGTGAATTTTCACAGAACCTTCTGGCAGAAAAATTCGGTATCAAGGTACCGGAATACAAATCTCTCGGAGAACAGCTTCCCAATAGACCACCGGTGATGTGTGCCGGTTGTCCCCACAGAGGTCTGTTCTACACATTAGCAAAAAATAAAGTAACCGTACTGGGTGATATCGGATGCTACACACTTGGTGCTGTTGCTCCGTTAAATGCCATGGAGATGACACTTTGCATGGGAGCCTCCATCAGTGCGATCCATGGATTTAATAAGGCACTTGGCGAAGAAAGCGAGAACAAAACCGTAGCCGTAATCGGTGACTCCACCTTTATGCATTCCGGCATGACCGGTCTTGCAAATATTGCTTATAACCAAAGTAATTCTACCGTTATCGTGTTGGATAACTCCATTACCGGTATGACCGGCCATCAGCAGAATCCCTTGACAGGCTACAACATCAAGGGAGATCCGGCAGGTAAGATCAATCTGGAAGCCCTCTGCAGAGCAATGGGATTTGAGAGAATCCGCGTAGTGGATCCATATAACCTGGAAGAGTGTGATACCGTTGTGAAAGAAGAATTGGCCGCCGACGAGCCTTCCGTTATCATCAGCCGTCGTCCATGTGCATTGCTGAAATATGTAAAACATAATGCACCTCTCAAAGTAGATGAAACGAAATGTGTGGGATGCAAATCCTGTATGAAACTGGGATGCCCTGCAATCAGTATCAAGAATGGTAAAGCAGTCATCGACACCACACTTTGTGTTGGTTGTGGTGTGTGCTCGCAGCTTTGCAGACTGGGTGCTTTATAAGAAATGATTGCATAGATGAGAAGGGTTACATGATTTAGGACAACAGATTTCGATTCTATGAGAAATGTTGGAAACGCTTGAGAGATTGGAGTGAGAAAAATGACAAAGAATGTAATGATTGTAGGCGTTGGAGGACAAGGCTCCCTGCTTGCAAGTAAATTATTGGGACATCTTCTTCTGAAGGAAGGCTATGACGTAAAGGTATCGGAAGTACATGGCATGAGCCAGCGTGGAGGCAGCGTTGTAACCTATGTACGATTCGGCGAAAAGGTTTATTCCCCTATCATTGACAAAGGGGAAGCTGATTTCATCGTTTCCTTTGAGAAATTGGAAGCGGCACGCTATCTGGAATATTTGAAACCGGATGGACGTATTGTAGTCAATACCCAGGAAATCGATCCTATGCCGGTGATCACCGGAGCAATGGAATACCCGGCTGACCTGGTTGAGAAAATGGAGAAGGCCGGTGCTGCCGTGGATGCCATGGACTGCTTATCCCTGGCAGAAGAAGCCGGCTCTGCGAAAGCAGTCAACCTGGTACTGATGGGCAGATTATCCAAGTATTTTGATATGCCTGAAGAGAAATGGTTACAGGCTATTGAGGAATGTGTACCGGCGAAATTCGTAGAGATGAACAAGAAAGCATTTGCCTTAGGTAGAGCATAGAAACCTTAAGCGATATCGAGGCCTTTTTACCTTTGGAGAGATAACAGGCAAGGGCATGGCAATAATTTAAGAACAAGAGAGGAAAAAGGGGTATGGAGAGATATTACCAACCGGAGATCGAATGTGCTTCCAGAGAAGAGATTCGAAAGATCCAAAGCGAAAGACTTGTAAAACAGGTACAGAATGTGTGGGATAACGTTCCTATGTACCGGAAAAGAATGGAAGAGGCAGGGCTTACACCTGCAGACATTCAGTCTGTAGATGATCTGCATAAGCTTCCTTTCATTGAGAAGGATGACCTGCGTGATCAGTACCCTTACGGATTGCTGGCCCGTCCTTTGTCAGACTGTGTACGTGTTCAGTCTACCAGTGGTACCACAGGCAGACGTGTGGTGGCGTTCTACACACAGCATGACCTTGATCTGTGGGAAGACTGCTGTGCAAGAGCCATTGTTGCAGCAGGAGGAACCAAGGATGACGTATGCCACGTAAGCTACGGATATGGTTTGTTTACGGGAGGTCCCGGCTTAAATGGCGGTTCTCATAGGGTAGGCTGCCTCACATTGCCTATGTCTTCCGGTAACACTGATCGTCAGATTCAGTTCATGACAGATCTGGGTTCCACCATCATCTGTTGTACACCTTCCTACGCTGCTTATCTGGCAGAGAGTATTCATGAAAGAGGCGTACGGGATCAGATCAAGTTGAAAGCCGGCATCTTCGGTGCAGAAGCATGGACAGAGGAGATGCGTCATGATATTGAAGAAAAGCTTGGTATCAAGGCATACGATATCTATGGATTGACGGAGATTTCCGGACCGGGTGTATCCTTTGAGTGTTCCGAACAGACCGGTATGCATGTGAATGAAGACCACTTCATTCCTGAGATTATCAATCCTAAGACCGGTGAAGTACTTCCCGATGGAGAAAAGGGTGAGTTAGTCTTCACATCTATCACAAAGGAAGCATTCCCGTTAATGCGTTATCGTACCCGCGATATCTGTGTTCTTTCCAGAGAAAAATGTTCCTGTGGCAGAACCCATGTGAAGATGTCCAAGCCTTTGGGCAGAAGCGATGACATGCTGATTGTAAAAGGTGTTAACGTATTCCCGTCACAGATCGAAACGGTTCTTTTGAATCAGGGTTATCCCGCAAACTACCAGATCATTGTTGACCGCGTGAATAACAGTGACACAATCGAGGTACAGGTTGAAATGACACCTGAAATGTTCTCTGATAACTTAAGCGAAGTAACTGCAAAAGAAAAAGAACTGGTTGCCGGATTGAAAGCAATGCTTGGTATCTACGCTAAGGTGACTCTGGTGAATCCAAAGACTATCACAAGAAGCGAAGGCAAAGCAGTTCGTATCATCGACAAACGTAATCTTTACAAGGGTTAATGTTTTGGGAACAGGCGAAGAATAGTTTTAAATCCTATGACAAGGGGGTACAAATTCATGACAGTAAAACAGATTTCTGTATTTCTTGAAAATAAGCCGGGAAAACTGGCTGCTTTTACAAAGCTGCTTTCTGACAACGGAATCGATATTCGGGCAATCAATATTGCGGAAGCATCTGACTTCGGTATCATCAGAATGATTGTAAAAGACATCTATAATGCTACTACACTACTAAAAGATGCCAACTACATCTGCTCGGTAACAGATGTGCTCGCAGTAGAGGTGAAGGATGAACCGGGTGCATTGTCTTCTCTGATTGCGGTTCTTGGTGATAAGGATGTGAATGTGGAATATATGTATGCATTAACAAACCGTATCAAAGGCGTGGCATACATGATCATTCGTCCCAATGACCAGGCGAAAGCCATCGCTGCGCTGGAAGGCTCCGGCATGAAAATAGTCAGTACGGAGCAGTTGTTCTAGTCTGGTAGGAGAATCGGACAAATCAATAAGCAAGTACGCCGGCGGCGTACTTGAAAATACAACAGGCAATGCAAAAGCTGTGACCGGGATTCCGGTTGCAGCTTTTTAGCGTTCCGGTAATTTGTTACCGGAAGACAGGTACAAATAATGCCATTTGGCTGCTTCTTCCTTGTATTTTTCGGCAATTGTCCGAAGGTCCTCATATTGTTTTGTGATGCTTTGAATGGTTTCTTCCAAAGCATGAATTTTTCTTTCTTTTTCCTTTATTTCCTCATCCTTTTGCTGCAGTTTGGAACTGATATCGGCAAGAAACTGCTTGGTCTGGGCTTTTGCATCCTCTTCCGGCTCCAACTCCGCAATGTGAAGTGATGCCGGAGAAGCGGAGAACTTTTCCTCGTTATGCGGGGATGTGGAAGCGTTTTGTTGGTTCATCATAGACATAAAAGCGAGAATAAGCAGCGGATTCATAAATTTCAGCTTTTTCTTCTATTTTATTGAAACAAAACAGAAAATAGAACATAAGATACAGTAAAAACAGAAGGTTTTCAAGATGGCTATCTGTAAATGTAAATCAAAGCCAAGAATTGTCAGCAATGTGGTACAGTCCATGAAGCATTCGGGAAATTGCGGATGCATTGATGTGTGTGCAAATCCTATCATAGCGGACCCAAATCTGCTGGGGATTATGGCTCCGCTTATTTATGATGAAATTGGAATCAACCTTTGTACTACATTCCCCCTGGGAGTAGATATCTCAACTACGTATCCCACAGCCACCAATGCAAGCATCAGCATCATTGGGGCAACCTATACCTATGGGGATGGAAACGTTCAGATTGAATCCATTGTGGGACGTCCAAACTGTTATCTGATCACCTTGGCAAATATTACCATTCAGTTTGCAGTTACCTTGTATGATGCAGCCTGCAGGCAGCTTGCCACGATATATCCGACAGCAGTGTATCTGCCACCTGCAACGGGAGTTACTTATGATGAGGACACCAATCCTTCCTCAGTGGAACTGGAGCTTTTTGCACCCTACGGATTAAGCTACACGATTCCTGCGGCACCGGCTACCCCTACACCGGTTATCAACTACATTGGTTTTGACACAACCGGCAACACCCTGAAGCAGGGAATCAATCTGTTTGGCATGGCAAAGATGTTGTCCTTCAATTTGGAAGATGATACAGCCACGGTTGGAGTAACGTTAGTATTACAGAGCCTGTACTATGTGGGCTATAAAGTACACAGTGCAGGAAAGATCGATATTCCGAAAGGCAGCATTATTGCACCGGATAATTCAGACTGCATGCGCTTTGTGGCAGGAGATTTACTGAACCTTGTTATCAAACCGTTGGATCTGGGATGTCCGGAAAATGAGCAGTATCTGAAACAGGAATGTGAGCAGAATTCCTGCAGCTGTACTCCTGCATGTAACAACATTCCCTGTACACTGAACGGTGCTGCTGATAATCAGGTGCCGATTACACCAACGCCGCAAGAATGATAATTCACGGCAAAAGGAGATGTGCATGCTGCACATCTCCTTTTTGGGTAAAACAACCGAAAACAGTTGTAATTATTGTAACGGAAAGACCTGTGCGGCACTATATTTGGTTGACATTTACAGCAAGCAATGATACCCTTTAGTTACGTGCTTTAAAGCGTCAAAGCGTCGAAGCGTCGAAGCGGTAAAGCACGATAGATTTTACATTTGGAGAGGTTACTATATCATGCCGGTTACAGATTTATTGGAAAGGAACCATAAGCTTTATGGGGATGAGGTGGCTTTGGTGGAACTCAATCCACTGATGCCGGAAACGAAGAGAACTACATGGAAAGAATACGATCTGATGCAGCCCACAGAGAATCGGGCGTATCGTAGAGAGATCACCTGGGCGGTTTTCGATGAGAAAGCCAACAGAGTGGCTAACATGCTGCTGGACAGAGGAATCAAGAAGGGAGACAGAGTTGCCATACTGATGTTTAACTGTCTGGAGTGGCTGCCTATTTATTTCGGTATCTTGAAGACAGGTGCCATAGCAGTACCCTTTAACTTCCGTTTTGATACAGATGAAATCATGTATTGTGCTAATCTGGCAGAAATACATGTTTTGATTTTTGGACCGGAATTCATCGGCCGGATTGAAAGCTGCGCGGACAAGCTCAGTAAGGGCAGATTGCTGATTTATGTGGGGGATGGATGCCCGTCCTTTGCAGAAAGCTATCATGCACTGGTAGCTGACTGTTCTTCCAATGCACCACTGATCCGTCTGGAAGAAGAGGATGATGCGGCAATCTATTTTTCCTCAGGAACAACAGGCTTTCCCAAAGCTATTTTACATAATCATCAGAGTCTGTCCCAGGCAGCAGCCATGGAGCAGAAGCATCATTTGACAGGCAGAGAGGATAACTTCCTATGCATACCGCCGTTGTATCACACAGGAGCCAAATTCCACTGGATGGGCAGTTTGTGTGCGGGTAGTAAGGCGGTATTGTTAAAAGGAACTACTCCCGAAATTATTTTGGATGCGATTTCCAAAGAGAAATGTACAATTGTCTGGTTACTGGTACCTTGGGCTCAGGATATTCTGGATGCTCTGGATCGTGGAGACATCAAACTGGAGGATTATGAGCTGGATCAGTGGAGAATGATGCATATCGGAGCCCAGCCTGTTCCACCATCCATGATCAAGCATTGGAAAGAGTATTTCCCGCACCATTTATATGATACCAACTATGGCTTGTCAGAATCCACAGGCCCGGGTTGTGTGCATCTTGGTGTGGAAAACATTCATAAGGTGGGAGCCATCGGTGTTCCCGGTTATGGATGGAAGGCAAAAATTGTGGATGAGAATGGCGTAGAGGTGCCTCAGGGAGAGGTTGGCGAGCTGATCGTCAAAGGTCCCGGTGTGATGACCTGCTATTACAATGATCCGGAGGCAACTGCAGCCGTACTGAAGGAGGGCTGGTTATATACAGGTGATATGGCGAGACTGGACGAGGATGGATTCATCTTCCTGGTAGACAGAAAGAAGGATGTTATCGTATCCGGAGGTGAGAATATCTATCCGGTTCAGATAGAAGATTTCCTGCGCCAGTATGACAAGATCAAAGACGTTGCAGTCATCGGTTTGCCGGACAAGCGTCTTGGTGAAATCACAGGTGCCATCATTTCCATCAAGGATGGTATGGAATGTACCAGAGAAGAAATCGACGAGTTCTGTACAGGACTTCCAAGATACAAGAGACCTAAAGAAGTCATTTTTGCTGAAGTACCCAGAAATGCCACAGGCAAGATTGAGAAGCCTGCACTTCGTAAGAAGTATGGTGCAGACCGTCTGGTAGAACAGCAGAATAAAGGATAAAAGGAGGAAACATCATGTTCACAGTAGTTTTACTCGTAGTCTACTTCGCAGTAATGATTGGAATCGGTCTTTACTGCAGAAAGAATGCCACAGATGTAAATGGTTTTGTGTTGGGTGGCCGTTCTGTGGGACCCTGGCTTACAGCATTTGCATTCGGTACTTCTTATTTTTCGGCCGTTATTTTTGTAGGTTACGCAGGCCAGTTTGGTTGGCTCTACGGAACAAGTGCTACCTGGGCCGGACTTGGTAACGCATTTATCGGATCACTTCTTGCCTGGAACATTTTAGGACGCAGAACAAGAATTATGACCCAGGAACTGGATGCAAAGACAATGCCTGATTATTTTGGAAAAAGATTTGATTCCAATACCTTGAAGGTTGTTGCTTCTTTGATTGTATTTGTATTCCTGATTCCTTATACCGCTTCTTTGTATAACGGATTATCCAGCTTGTTTAATCTGGTATTTGACATTCCTTACTGGGTAGTTATTCTCATTATGGCGGTGCTTACAGGCGTCTATGTAATCTTTGGCGGTTACATGGCTACAGCAATCAATGATTTCATTCAGGGTATCATCATGTTGTTCGGTATCTGTGCTGTAATCGGTGCTGTTCTTTCTCAGAATGGCGGATTGGTGGAAGCAATGAAAAAGCTTTCTGCAGTACCCGCCGAGGGATGGGAAGCAGGAGCATATTCCTCCTTCTTTGGTCCCGATCCTCTTGCTTTATTATTTGTAGTCATCCTGACATCCCTTGGTACATGGGGACTTCCACAGATGGTGGGTAAATTCTACGCCATCAAGAGCGAAAATGATATTCATAAAGGAACAATTATCTCTACCGTATTTGCTATTATCGTTGCCGGCGGATGCTATTTCTTAGGCGGATTCGGAAGATTGTACGCTGACAAGATCAAGTACAACGAAGCAACCGGCAAACCATTATTTGATACGATCGTTCCTGCCATGTTATCTACACTTCCTGTAGTTATTATCGCAATCGTTGTTGTGCTTGTACTTTCCGCTTCCATGTCCACACTTTCTTCTTTGGTACTTACATCAAGCTCTACACTTACCCTTGATGTCATCAAGCCTTACTCCAAGAAAGAGATGGATGAGAAGAAGCAGGTATTTATCATGAGACTCTTTATCGTGTTCTTCATTCTGGTATCTGCTGTCATTGCTGTTATTAAGGACTCCATCCCGGGACTTACATTCATAGCACAGATGATGGGTGTTTCCTGGGGCGCACTTGCAGGTGCATTCCTTGCACCATTCCTGTACGGCTTATATTGGAAGGGCGTTACAAAAGCATCTGTTGGTGTTTGCTATGCATGGGGATGCCTGATGGCAGTTCTTCAGTTGATTATTTCTCTTGCAAAGGTTGATACATCCTCCTGGGGACCTGTTCTTTCCTATATCTTCAAATCCTCTATCAACTCCGGTGTAGTTGCTATGGTGGGCGGACTCATCATTGTTCCGATTGTCAGTGCTTTCACAAAGAAGCTGGATGCCAAATTTGTGGAAGAGACTTTCTCCTGCTATGACAAAAAGACAGAGGTTTCACAGAAAACTTCCCTTGGAGAATAATGTTTTTTTTCAAACCATGTTGCGCAAAGGGTTATTTTGTGTAATAATCGTCGTGAACTAAATATACAAAAAAGCAAAGGCGCTTTGAGATTTATTCTCGAAGTGCCTTTATTGCTTTGCGATATTCATTGTTATAGCGAGGAAGGAAACGTTCTATGTACCAAAGGGATGACAAACTTCATGAAGAATGTGGTGTTTTCGGGGTATGGAGCCTTGATGACATCAAAGCAGCACAGATGATTTATTACGGGTTGATTGCGTTACAGCACAGAGGACAGGAATCCGCAGGTATTGTAGTGTGCGATTCAAAAGGTCCCATTGGTAATATCATGTCTCACAAAGGTATGGGATTGGTCAGTGAAGTGTTTCCGCCCGATAAACTGAATGGACTTAGAGGAAATCTGGGCATCGGTCATGTACGATATTCTACTTCCGGAGCAAGCTGCGTGGAAAATGCGCAACCTATTTTCTTTAACTATTCGAAAGGTACTCTGGCACTGGCACACAATGGAAATATAACCAATGCAGGGGAAATGCGAAAGAAGCTGCAAGAGGAAGGAGCTGTCTTTAATGGCACGACTGACTCGGAGGTTATCGCCTATCAAATCGCAAAAGAACGTTTGAAATCCTCCTGTATTGAAGATGCTGTATCCAAAGTGGCAACAAAAATCAAAGGCGGGTATGCATTGCTTATCATGAGCCCTCAGAAACTGGTGGGGGTTCGCGATCCCTGGGGCTTAAAGCCCTTATGTATCGGAAAGGTTGGCACTGCTTATGTACTGGCCTCTGAGAGTGCTGCCATTACAGCAGTAGGGGGCACTTTGCTTCGGGATGTGGAACCCGGAGAAATCGTGTCCATCACCAGGGAGGGATTGCATTCAGAACACAGAATGGAAGTGAAGAATCGGGCGCACTGCGTTTTCGAATACATCTATTTTGCACGGCTGGACTCTACCATTGATGGAATCAGTGTATATGATGCCCGTATCAGAGGCGGCATGTCTCTTGCGAGACGTTATCCCGTTGAGGCAGATGTGGTTACAGGTGTACCGGAATCAGGACTCACCGCTGCGGTGGGGTATGCGAAAGAATCCGGCATCCCGTTTTTACCAGCGTTTTATAAAAACAGTTATGTGGGAAGAACCTTTATCAAACCCTCCCAGGAGGAACGAACTTCTGCAGTGCATATGAAATTGAATATCCTGGCCAATGTGGTGAAAGATAAAAGGGTGGTGTTGATCGACGATTCCATTGTTCGGGGAACCACCATTGCAAATCTGATTGTGATGATGCGTGAAGCCGGTGCCAAAGAGGTACATGTGCGGATCAGTTCTCCGCCTTTTCTGTATCCCTGCTATTACGGAACCGATGTGCCGGATAATTCAGAGTTGATCGCAAACGAGTATTCCACGGAAGAAATCAGAAAGAAGATCGGTGCGGATTCACTGGGGTATATGCAACTTGACGATTTTGAAGACATGGTAAACGGTTTACCTGTTTGTCAGGCTTGCTTCAATAATAACTATCCTGTATAGTATTCGGGATGAATATTTTTTCCACGAAGAGAGGAGAAATAAAGATGAATCGAAAACTTGTGCTAGAGGATGGAGCCTGTTTTGAAGGAACCGGATTCGGCTCTGCCTCTGAAAAGAAGGTTGAGCTTGTTTTCAATACTTCCATGGTTGGATACCAGGAAATACTGTCCGACCCATCCTATACCTATCAGGCGGTTGTGATGACCTATCCACTAATCGGAAACTACGGAATGGCAGAGGATGATTATGAATCGCTTTGTCCGTCCATGTCCGGACTGGTGGTACGGGAATACTGTGATGAACCCTCCAATTTCCGTTGTGCCAACACCTTGGGTGAGATCATGGAGAAATATGACATTGCGGGCATTTCCGGCATAGACACCAGAAAACTGGCAAGACATATCAGACAGTTCGGCAGCTGCAAGGCTTGTATCACGGATATAGACAAGGATACAGAGGCAGTGGTCACCGAATTGAAAGCATGGCAGTTACCTACAGATGCGGTGTCCAAAGTAAGTACCAAGAAAATATATCAGGAAGGAAATCTTGAAAATTGCGCCTACCATGTGGTGGCTATAGACTGTGGCATGAAATCCAATATTGTCAGAGATCTGGTCAAAAGAGACTGCGCTGTAACGGTGGTTCCCTGGGATACCACCTATGCAGAGATTTTCTGCCTGCATCCCGATGGACTTTTCATTTCCAACGGACCGGGTGATCCTGCGGATGTGGAACAGACTATAGAAACCATACGCCAGTCCATTGGCAGCTTCCCCATCTTTGGAATCTGTCTGGGACATCAGATTATTTCCAGAGCCTATGGCGCAAATACGTACAAATTGAAGTTTGGTCATAGAGGCGGTAACCATCCCGTTAAGAATCTGCTTACGGGAAAAATAGAAGTAACCTCCCAGAATCACTCTTATGCTGTGGAACAGGAGAGCCTTGCCAATACGCCGTTGGAAGTGACTCATATCAACCTGCTGGATAATACCATTGAAGGAGTTCAATGTGAAAAAGACAGCGTATTCTGCGTCCAGTATCATCCGGAAAGTGCACCGGGACCACAGGATAGTGCATATCTATTTGACAGATTTCTGGAAAACATGAAACAGTGGAAGGAGGAAAAACACAATGCCTAAGCGTACGGACATTCATAAAATACTTGTGATTGGATCCGGTCCAATTGTCATTGGACAAGCTGCGGAATTCGACTACGCAGGAACCCAGGCCTGTCTTGCACTGCGTGAGGAAGGCTATGAAGTGGTTCTGTGTAACTCCAACCCAGCTACTATCATGACAGATCAAACCATTGCAGATAAAATCTATATGGAACCCTTGACCATTGAGTTCATGGCTAAAATCATACGTATGGAGCGTCCGGATGCCATTCTGCCCGGTATCGGCGGACAGACCGGACTGAACCTTGCCATGCAGCTGGAGCGAAAAGGAATCCTAAAAGAGTGTGGTGTCGAACTGCTTGGTACCAACATGGAAAGTATCGAGCGGGCAGAAGACAGAGAATTATTTAAAGAATTATGCCTTTCCTTAGGGGAACCGGTGCTCCCTTCCATGATTGCGGAAAGCATGGAAGAAGCCTTAAAAGCTGCAGAAGAGATCGGTTATCCGCTTGTGGTTCGTCCGGCTTTTACCTTGGGAGGAACCGGTGGTGGCTTTGTGGGAGACGAAGCAGAGTTACGGGAGATTGTGAAAAATGCCCTGGTGCTGTCTCCTGTACATCAGGTTCTGATTGAGAAAAGCGTAAAGGGATACAAGGAAATAGAGTACGAGGTAATGCGTGATGCCAACGATACCGCCATTACCATCTGCAATATGGAGAATATTGACCCGGTAGGAATCCATACCGGAGACTCTATTGTCGTATGTCCTTCTCAAACCCTGACCAATAAGGAATATCACATGCTTCGTGACAGTGCATTGAAGATCATCAGAGCATTGAAAATAGAGGGGGGCTGTAACGTACAGTTTGCCCTGGATCCCAAATCCTTCCAATATTATTTGATCGAGGTAAATCCCCGTGTGTCCAGATCCTCTGCTCTGGCATCCAAGGCCAGTGGTTATCCCATTGCCAGAGTGTCTGCGAAGATCAGTGTGGGATTACATCTGGATGAGATTCCGCTTGCCAATACCCTGGCTTCCTTCGAGCCTGCTCTGGACTATGTAGTCAGCAAGATGCCACGGTTCCCGTTTGATAAATTTGGTGATGCCAATAACACACTGGGAACCCAGATGAAAGCTACCGGTGAAGTAATGAGTGTAGGTCGAAGCCTGGAAGAAAGTTTATTGAAAGCCATTCGTTCTCTGGAGATCGGTCTGTTCCATTTACATCATGGTAAATTTGATGATAACTCCATGGAAGAACTGGAGGAATATATTGTCAAAGGCACAGATGACAGAATCTATGCCATTGCCCGCATGCTTCGCCTGGGGGCTATGCCGGAACGTATTGCGGCACTTACCGGGATGGACATCTTCTTCATCAACAAGCTGCTTCATATCGTGGAGATGGAAAGAACAGTGGAAGCCGCTCCCGGGGATGTGAAAGTGCTGTTGGAAGCAAAACGCATGGGATTTTCCGACAGAGAGATCGGTGTGCTCTGGCATAAAGATCCTCATGCAATATTTGATTTTAGAAAAGAACATGGCATTATGCCTGTGTATAAGATGATTGATACCTGTGCCTCCGAGTTTGAAAGTTATATTCCTTATTTCTACTCTACTTATGAGGAGGAAAATGAATCCATTCTTTCAGACAAGAAGAAAATCGTTGTGCTGGGTTCGGGGCCTATTCGAATCGGCCAGGGTGTTGAATTTGACTATTCCACCGTACATGCAGTAAAAACCATCAAAGAAGAGGGCTATGAGGCCATTATCATTAATAACAATCCGGAAACCGTGTCAACGGATTACACCACATCGGACAAGCTGTATTTTGAACCACTGTGCGTAGAAGATGTGATGAACATCATAGATATGGAACAACCGGAGGGTGTGATTGCCATTTTGGGCGGACAGACTGCCATCAATCTGGCTGATCCTTTGCGTGAGTACGGGGTGAAGATCATCGGAACAGATTGTGATGCCATTGATCGGGCAGAAAACAGAGATCTGTTTGAGAAACTGCTGAAGGATCTAAATATTCCACAGCCCAAAGGCCAGGCAGTTACCAATATAGAAGATGGTGTGAAGGCTGCTGCAGAGATTGGCTATCCTGTTTTGGTGCGTCCCAGCTTCGTACTTGGTGGCCGTGCAATGCAAATCGTTTCCAAGGAAGCTGATATGCGTCATTATCTGAGAACCGCAGTGGAAGTGGACGTAGACAAACCGGTACTGGTAGACAAGTATATTCGTGGTAAAGAAGTGGAAGTAGATGCCATCTGTGACGGTCGAGATGTATTTGTTCCGGGCATTATGGAACTGGTGGAACGCACGGGAGTCCATTCCGGTGATTCCATGAGTGTATACCCAAGCTACAGTATCTCTGACAAAGTAAAGGGAACCATTCTTCGTTACACCAAAATGTTGGGAGTCGGCATTGGCATTGTGGGCTTGTATAATATCCAGTTTATTGTGGATGACAATGATGATGTGTTCATCATTGAGGTGAATCCAAGATCCTCCAGAACCGTTCCTTTCCTATCCAAGGCAACCGGCTATTCTCTGGCTGACATTGCCACACGCGTTATCCTGGGCATTAGTCTGAAGGAACAGGGATTCTTTGATCTGTACCCGGAGGAGAGAAAAAAATGGTATGTAAAAGCACCTGCATTTTCCTTCTCCAAACTGAAAGGAATGGATTCTTACCTTTCACCGGAAATGAAGTCCACAGGGGAAGCGATCGGCTACGATGACAAATTGCATCGTGCCATGTATAAGGCGTTGATCGCATCCGGAACAAAATTGCAGAATTACGGAACTGTATTGGTAACCTTGGCAGATGAGGACAAGGAGGAAGCGTTGCCTCTTGTAAAGCGATTTTATGATATGGGCTTCAATATCGAGGCAACCACAGTGACAGCAGAATTTCTGAAGAAACATGGTATCAAAACACGTCTGCTTCATAAACTCAGTGAAGGCAGCGATGAAGTACTGCAGTCCATACGGGCGGGTTATGTAAGCTATGTGATCAATACAAGAGCTATCTTATCCGGTGTACACTATGAGGACGGAGTAGCTATCCGTCGTTGTGCAATTGAGAACAACGTTACCACCTTTACCTCATTGGATACCGTAAAAGTGCTGCTGGATGTATTGGAGGAGCAGACCATTACGGTTTCTGTGATATAAGCGAGATAAGCATCGCAAGAAAATCCCAAAAATTCATCGCAAAAAAATCTAAAAAAACTGTTGACACCGGTGCCAAGGAGTGCTAAAGTGACAGACATAAAAGCAAAGGCGCTTTGGAGAAATCCAAGGCGCCTTTTTCTTTGCTTGGGCGGACGAGATCAGGATGCGCACCTGGTGGCGGCCGCAAAATAGAAAGGAGATTACATTATGGCAGTACCTGAAATGTATGGAAGCCTGGTTTTCAATGATAAGATCATGAGAGCAAAACTTCCAAAGGATATTTATAAAGCATTAAGGAAAACAATTGATAATAATACACATTTGGAACTGGATGTTGCAAACTCCGTAGCAGTTGCCATGAAAGAGTGGGCAGTAGAAAACGGTGCAACACATTTCACACATTGGTTTCAGCCTATGACAGGTTTCACAGCAGAGAAGCATGACAGCTTCATCAACCCGGTAGGAAACGGTGAGGTGATCATGGAGTTCTCCGGCAAAGAACTGGTAAAAGGTGAACCGGATGCATCCAGCTTCCCTTCCGGTGGTCTTAGAGCTACCTTTGAAGCAAGAGGATATACGGCTTGGGATCCTACATCTCCGGCCTTCATTAAAGATAAGACACTTTACATACCTACTGCCTTCTGTTCCTACAGCGGCGAAGCACTGGACAAAAAAACACCTCTCCTTAGATCCATGGAAGCCCTTAACAAGGAGGCAGTAAAGGTTTTGAACCTGCTTGGTAACACAGAGGTAAAGAGTGTTGCAACAACAGTCGGTCCTGAACAGGAATACTTCCTGGTAGACAAGGAAGACTTCAAAAAACGTATGGATCTGATATTCACAGGAAGAACACTTCTTGGTGCAATGCCTCCCAAAGGCCAGGAAATGGAAGATCACTACTTCGGTACCTTGAAACCAAGAGTAGCTGCTTACATGCATGATCTGGATGAGGAACTTTGGAAATTAGGCATTCCGGCCAAAACAAAACATAACGAGGTTGCTCCCGCTCAGCATGAGTTGGCACCTGTATTCGATACCACAAACGTAGCGGTGGATCATAACCAGCTGACCATGGAGATCATGAGAAAGGTTGCTGACAAACACGGTTTTGTATGCCTGCTTCATGAGAAACCCTTTGATGGCATCAACGGTTCCGGTAAACATAATAACTGGTCCATGACAACAAACACAGGCGTCAACCTGTTAGATCCCGGTAAGACACCGGCTGAAAATATTCAGTTCCTGGTATTCCTTATGGCAGTTATCTCTGCAGTAGATAATTATGCAGACTTGATGAGACTTTCTGTAGCAAGCGCAGGAAATGACCATAGACTGGGAGCCAATGAAGCACCTCCGGCAATCATCTCCATCTTCCTTGGTGATGAACTTACCGCAGTATTGGATTCTATCGAGAATGACACATTCTTTGGAAAACAGGCAAAAGAGAAGATGGATATCGGAGCATCCGTACTTCCTCACTTCATGAAGGATACAACAGACCGAAACAGAACTTCACCATTTGCCTTCACAGGAAATAAGTTCGAGTTCAGATCCTTAGGTTCATCCTTATCTGTATCCGGACCAAACGTGGTGCTTAACACGGCAGTTGCAGAAGAACTGAGCAAGATTTATGAAAAGTTGTCTGCTGTAAGCCCTGAGGCAATGACAGACGAGGTACATACCTTATTGAAAGCAGCCATCGCAGAGCATAAGAAAGTCATTTTCAATGGCAACGGTTATACGGATGAGTGGGTTGCAGAAGCTGAAAAGAGAGGCCTGTACAACTACAAATCCACACCGGATGTACTTCCCGTTTTCGTGGAAGAAAAGAATGTTGCATTGTTCACAAAGCATCATATCTTCACAGAAAGCGAAATTCATTCCAGATATGAAATCCTTTTAGAGAACTACAATAAATCCATTCACATCGAAGCAAAGACGATGATTGATATGGTTCAGAAACAGTTCTTACCATCCTTGATGGAGTACATAGATAAGACAGTAACAACTGCAAGCAAGAAGAAAGCATTTGCAGAAGGCATCTCTGTAAAAGCCGAGACAGCATTGCTTGAAAAACTTTCCGGCCAGTATGATGCAATCTATGATGGTGTCACAAAGCTGATCGCAGATACCGACACAGCAGAAGCTATGGCGGATGAACTGGAAAAAGCAAAATATTATCAGGGTACTATACTTACAGATATGGCAGAACTCAGAGCAGTAGCAGATGAGGCAGAAGCTTTGATTCCTGATGACATGCTTCCATATCCGGATTATGCAAAGATTTTGTTCTATGTATAAAAAATAGTGATGATTTTACGCAAAGGCGCGTTCCCAGGGGAACGTGCCTTTATCGTTATCATGGAAAGTGAGAATATACTCCGATGTGAAAATGCAAGTCGAGTGAATCCTACTGTTCGTATGAAGGCCTTTTAAGAACGTCGGCACTTACGAGTGTTCTTTACGAGTTAGTGTCCGCTACGTTCTTAATAGAGCGAGAGCGTGCCGCATACGAATATGTAGATTCACGAGGACACTTGCATTTTCAGACGGAGATAATGAGGAGGAAACTATTATGACAGAAGAGATTATGAGCCTGGTTAGCGGGCAGGTATTTGGCGTCTGGTTTTTGATCGGCGCAGCGTTGGTATTTTGGATGCAGGCAGGATTTGCAATGGTAGAGGCAGGTTTTACCAGAGCGAAGAATGCAGGTAACATCCTGATGAAAAACTTGATGGATTTCTGTATCGGTACAGTGACCTTCATTTTAATTGGTTTTAGCCTTTTACTTGGTGAAGATCTGGTTGGTCTTATCGGTAAACCCGGTTTTGACATCTTCACAGCATATGGAGAATTTGACTGGTCTAACTTCGTATTCAACTTAGTGTTCTGTGCAACAACAGCAACTATCGTATCCGGAGCAATGGCAGAAAGAACCAAATTCCTTTCCTACTGTGTGTATTCAGGTGTTATTTCCGCTTTGATCTATCCCATTGAAGCACACTGGATCTGGGGTGGCGGCTGGTTAAGCCAGATCGGTTTCCATGATTTCGCAGGTTCCTGTGCAATTCATATGGTTGGTGGTATCGCTGCTTTAGTTGGCGCCACTATCCTTGGACCACGTATCGGTAAATTTGTGAAAGACGCCTCCGGAAAAGTAACAAAAGTAAATGCTTTCCCTGGCCATAACCTTCCCATCGGTGCACTTGGCGTTTTTATCCTGTGGCTTGGCTGGTATGGCTTCAACGGTGCCGCTTGTACATCAGTGGAGCAGCTTGGTTCCGTATTCTTAACGACCACAGTAGCTCCTGCAATTGCAACAGTTGTATGTATGATCTTCACATGGATCAAGTATGGCAAACCCGATGTGTCCATGTGTTTGAACGCTTCTCTTGCAGGTCTTGTAGCTATCACAGCTCCCTGTGATGTAACAGACGCTTTTGGTGCAATCGTTATCGGTGCTGTTGCCGGTTTGCTGGTTTGCTTTGGTGTATGGTTCTTAGATTACAAATTACATGTTGACGATCCTGTAGGTGCTGTAGCAGTACACTGCTTAAACGGTATCTGGGGAACAATCGCAGTTGGTTTATTTGCAACGAATGCAGCACCCGGTTACGCAATCGCAGATGCAGCAGGAAATGAAATGGTAGGCCTTTTCTATGGCGGCGGTTTCAAACTTTTAGGCATTCAGCTCACAGGTTTCGTATCTGTTGCAGCTTGGGCAGTAGTGACAATCACAATTACATTCTTTATGATCAAAGCTATTTTTGGACTTCGTGTTACGGAAGAAGAGGAAATCATCGGTCTGGATGCTACAGAGCATGGCCTTCCAAGCGCATATGCAGGCTTCAGCATTATGGATATTTCCAACACCATGACAATGAGTGTGAACGAAAACACAAGTCTTGGAACTGAGGATTACGAACAGGCCAGTGAAGTTAAGAAAGATGCCGCAGTCAGCGTAAGCAATCCTTTCCCTGCAACAGGCATCAACAAAGTAGTTATCATTGCAAAGCTTTCCAGATACGATGCTTTGAAGAAAGCATTGAACGATCTGGGTGTAACAGGTATGACAGTAACGCAGGTTATGGGTTGTGGTATCCAGAAAGGTGCCGGCGAAATGTATCGTGGTGTTGAAATGGATGCAACCTTACTGCCTAAGGTACAGGTAGATGTAGTAGTCAGCAAGATTCCTGTTGAATCAGTTATTGAAGTGGCTAAGAAAGCATTGTACACAGGTCATATCGGCGATGGTAAGATCTTCGTTTACCCGGTAGAGAAGGTAGTGAAGATCAGAACAGGTGAGGAAGATTACGAAGCATTGCAGGATGTGGAGTAATTCCTATATAACCCCATAGTGAGAAGAGAATGAACCCGCTCTCTCACACAAATACATATGACAACCATGGTTTCACGGAGGGTACTATGTACCTTTCGTGAAATCGTGGTTGTATAGAGAGAATGATGAAAGGTGGATAAGAGTATGTGCTCTATCATGGGATATCAAGGTACTACATTATTACAAACACAGCTGAAGGAGGCTTTCGATGAGACCATTTCCAGAGGTCCCGACATGCAGAGAATCGAATGCTTTGGAGAAGATGTTACATTGGGATTCGAACGGTTGGCTATCATGGGTCTTACAGAGGAGGGAATGCAGCCCTTTACCTGTCATGAAAATGCAGTTGTTTGTAACGGAGAAATATATGGATTTCGTCCAATCAAGAAGGAACTGGAAGCAGAGTACACCTTCCGGAGCGATTCTGACTGCGAAATCCTTTTGCCTTTATATGAGAAATACGGTCTGGAAATGTTTGTAAAGCTTGATGCTGAGTACGCATGTATCATTTATGATGCGAAAAAACGGAGCCTGGTGGCAGCAAGAGATCCCATCGGCATCAGACCTTTATTTTATGGTTATCCTGCGGCCGGAGAAATCATTTTTGCCAGCGAAGCAAAGAACCTGGTTGGTCTGGTAGATAAGATCTACCCGTTTCCACCCGGCCATTACTATGCGGACGGAGAATTTGTATGTTACAGAGATATGACTGCAGTCAAAGAAGTGTCCGGGGACGATTTGGAAACTGCTTGCGGAAAGATTCATGACAAACTGGTTGCCGGTATTGAAAAACGTCTGGATGCGGATGCCCCTTTGGGCTTCCTGTTAAGTGGTGGTCTGGACAGTTCTCTGGTTTGTGCTGTATCCGCAAAGATATTAAAGAAACCCATTCGTACCTTTGCAATTGGAATGAGTACAGATGCCATTGACTTAAAATATGCCAAGGAAGTTGCAGACTATATTGGCAGTGACCATACAGAGATCATCATTACCAAAGAAGATGTGCTGGCTGCTGTGGAAGAAGTCATTCATGTGCTGGGAACCTTTGATATTACCACCATTCGTGCCAGCATCGGTATGTATCTGATCTGTAAAGCCATTCATCAGACAACGGATGTCAGGGTTCTGTTAACCGGTGAGATCTCGGATGAACTGTTCGGCTACAAATATACAGACTTTGCACCTGATGCAAAGAGCTTCCAGGAGGAAGCTGCGAAGCGTATCCGTGAACTTTATATGTATGATGTGCTTCGTGCAGACCGCTGTATTTCCAGCAACTCCATGGAGGCCCGTGTTCCTTTCGGTGATCTGGAATTTGTGGAATATGTGATGAGTATTGATCCGGAAATGAAACTAAACAAATACAACAAAGGTAAATACCTGCTTCGCCATGCATTCGAAGGGGATTATTTACCACATAGTATTCTGATGCGTGAGAAGGCAGCATTTTCCGATGCAGTAGGCCATTCCATGGTGGATTACCTGAAAATGCATGCGGAAGAAATGTATACAGATGAAGCTTTTGCGGAAGCAGTAAAGAAGTATGATTATGTGCCTCCTTTCACAAAAGAATCACTTATGTACAGGGAAATATTTGAAAAATTCTATCCGGGTCAGGCAGAAATGATCGTGGATTTCTGGATGCCTAATAAAGAGTGGGAAGGCTGTAACGTAAATGATCCTTCTGCCAGAGTGCTTGCTAACTATGGTGCAAGCGGCGAATAAAAACATTGGGAAAAGGAACTATTCATTTGGTTGTGAATAGTGAAAGGTATGTCAAATGGTTAAATATGTATTTGTAACAGGTGGTGTTGTGTCAGGTCTTGGTAAAGGTATCACAGCTGCTTCCCTGGGAAGGTTGCTGAAAGCGAGAGGATATCATGTTACCATGCAGAAGTTTGATCCCTATATCAATATGGATCCGGGAACCATGAATCCCATACAGCATGGAGAGGTATTTGTCACAGACGATGGCACAGAGACCGACCTGGATTTGGGTCACTATGAAAGATTTATCAACGAAAGCCTGGACTATAACTCTAACGTAACCACCGGTAAAATCTACTGGTCTGTTCTGAACAAGGAAAGAAGAGGAGATTACGGTGGCGGAACAGTGCAGGTCATTCCCCATATTACCAACGAGATTAAGTCCAGATTCTATCGGGCAAAGTCTGAGGAGGAGGAAACCATTTCCATCATTGAAATCGGCGGTACGGTTGGTGATATTGAGAGTCAGCCGTTCCTGGAGGCTATCAGACAGTTTCAGGCCGAGGTAGGAAGACAAAATGCGATTATGATTCAGGTAACCCTGATTCCTTATATAAAAGCATCCGGGGAAATGAAGACAAAACCCACACAGATGAGTGTGAAGAGTTTACAGAGCATGGGTATCTGGCCGGATATCCTGGTGTGCCGCTCCGATTATCCAGTGGACGATTCCATGAGGGATAAGATCGCTTTATTCTGTAATGTGCCCAAAGAACATGTGTTGCAGAATCTGGATGCCAAGTCTCTTTACGAAGTTCCGCTTATGATGGAAGAGGAACGTTTGGCACATGCGGTCTGCGAGTGCCTGAATATTCCCTGTCCCGAACCGGATCTTACCAAGTGGAAACAGCTTGTGAATGATTTTCACCATCCTGTGCATCAGGTAACGATTGCATTGGTGGGAAAATATGTGGCACTTCACGATGCCTACTTAAGTGTTGTAGAAGCCTTAAAGCATGGCGGTATTGCTTATAAGACAGAAGTCAACATCCGTTGGGTGGATTCGGAAATGCTGGATCCGGATAATCTGGAGGAATATCTCCATGATGTACAGGGTATTCTCATACCCGGTGGTTTTGGTGTGCGGGGTACAGAGGGCAAAATTCTTGCTGCCGAGTATGCCAGAACCAGACAGATCCCATATTTGGGCCTGTGCCTGGGAATGCAGCTGGCTATCGTTGAATTTGCAAGGAATGTCTGTGGTTATGCCGATGCTGCCAGCATTGAACTGATGCCGGAAACCACCCACCCTGTCATTTGCCTGTTGCCGGATCACACCAAGGAGGAAGATCTTGGTGGAACCTTAAGACTGGGTGCATATCCATGTCATTTGAAGGAAGGCACAAAGGCTTACGCACTGTATGGATGTGCTGATATTTCCGAGAGACATCGACACAGATATGAAGTCAATAATGACTACAGAGAAGCGTTGGAGTCTCACGGAATGATTCTTTCCGGATTATCTCCGGACGGACGTATCGTGGAAATGATCGAACTGAAGGATCATCCATATTATGTAGCAACCCAGGCTCACCCGGAATTCAAATCCAGACCGGATGCGCCTCATCCATTATTTTCAGGGTTTATTGAAGCAGCACTGAAGAAAAAGCGGGAGGATTAGTTATGCGTGAAAAAACACTATATGAGCCCAGTTTTGAACATGATAACTGTGGTATCGGTGCCATAGTTAATATAAAAGGCGAGAAAAGTCATGCAATTGTTGATGATGCATTAAAGATTGTGGAGAATCTGGAGCACCGTGCAGGTAAAGACGGCGAAGGTAAGACCGGTGACGGTGTGGGTATTCTGACACAGATTCCTCATACCTTCTTTAAAAAGGTTTGTGAACAGGAACAGATTCAAATAGGCGGAGAAAGAGAGTACGGTGTAGGTATGTTCTTTTTCCCACAGAATGAATTGAAAAAAAGCCAGGCAAAGAAAATGTTCGAAATTATTGTGGAAAAGGAAGGTCTTTCTTTCCTTGGCTGGAGAAAAGTAACTACAGTAGAGCAGGTTTTGGGTGCCAAAGCCCTGGAAAGCTGCCCACAGATTTATCAGGGCTTTATCAAACGTCCGGCGGAATATACAAGTGATCTTGATTTTGACAGGAAACTGTATGTCATCAGACGTGTGTTTGAACAGAGTAATGAGAACACCTATGTGCCTTCCTTATCCTGCAGAACGATTGTCTATAAGGGTATGTTTCTGGTAGGTCAGTTGCGTACCTTCTTTACCGATCTGCAGGACGAAGATTACGCTTCTGCCATTGCTATGGTACATTCCAGATTCTCTACCAATACAAATCCCAGTTGGCTGCGTGCCCATCCCAACCGTTTGGTGGTGCATAACGGCGAGATCAATACCATCCGAAGCAATGTTGACAAGATGCTTGCCAGAGAAGAAACCATTCACACCAGCTGCTTCAGCGATGAAGATCTGACCAAGGTGCTTCCTGTGATTTCCACAGAAGGATCGGATTCGGCCATGTTAGATAATGCACTGGAATTCATGATTATGGGCGGTATGGAGCCGGCTCTGGCTGCCATGATCCTGATCCCCGAACCTTGGGAGCATAACGATACGATTTCCCAGAAGGAAAGAGATTTCTACCAGTATTATGCGACCATGATGGAGCCCTGGGATGGCCCTGCCTCCATTCTGTTCTCCGATGGTGATGTGATGGGGGCTATTCTGGACAGAAACGGGCTGCGTCCTTCCCGTTACTATGTGATGGATGATGACCGCCTGATCCTGTCTTCCGAAGTGGGCGTATTGGCTATTGATGAAAAGCATGTTTTGAAAAAAGAAAGACTGCATCCCGGAAAAATGCTCCTGGTAGACACAAAGCAGGGAAGGATCATTCTGGACGCAGAACTGAAGGAACAGTACGCCGGAAGGGAACCCTATGGTGAATGGCTGGATTCCAATCTGGTTACCCTTGCTGATCTAAAGATTCCAAATACAAAAGTACCTTCTTATACACCGGAAGAACTGGTTAGACTGCAGAAAGCTTTCGGCTATTCTTACGAGGATTACAAGGAAGAAATCAGTACCATGGCATTACAGGGATCGGAACATGTAGGTGCCATGGGTATTGATACACCGCTGGCAGTGCTTTCTAAAGAATATCAGCCCTTGTTCTATTACTTCAAACAGCTGTTTGCACAGGTAACCAATCCGCCTATTGATGCGGTACGCGAGAAAATTGTGACTGCTACAACCGTATATATTGGCAAAAACGGTGAGCTGCTTTCCGAAAAACCATCCAACTGTCGTGTGCTCAAGGTGCAGAATCCTATCTTGTCTGATTTGGATCTGTTGAAAATTTCCCGTTTGAATCAGGATGGTTTAAAGGTTGAGAAGGTTTCCGTGCTTACCTATAAGAGTACGCCTTTAGACAGAGCCATTGATCATTTATGCGTAGAAGTAGATCGAGCATACAGGGATGGTGCCAACATCCTGATTCTGTCTGACAGAGGGGTAGATGAAAACCATGTGGCTATTCCCTCCCTACTGGCTGTGGCAGCAGTCCATAATCACCTGGTACGCACCAAGAAATGCATGGCCATGTCTCTGATTCTGGAGACGGCAGAGCCTTGTCTGGTACATCATTTTGCTACCCTGCTTGGTTATGGTGCATGTGCAATTAACCCCTATCTGGCTCACGCGTCCATTAAGCAGCTGATCGCAGATGGATTATTAGATAAAGATTATTACGCAGCAGTGAATGATTATGATAAAGCCATCATCAGCGGTATTGTGAAGATTGCGTCCAAGATGGGTATTTCCACCATTCAGTCCTACCAGGGCAGCCGGATTTTTGAAGCATTGGGCATTGACAGCAGTGTGATTGATAAGTACTTCACCGGTACTGTTTCCAGAATTGGCGGTATCACGCTGGAGGACATTACCTTAAATACGGATAGACAGCATTCTCTGGCGTTTGATCCCCTGGGACTGACTACAGATATGTCCATAGATTCCATGGGACGCCATAAAATGCGTGCCCAAGGAGAGAAGCATCGTTACAATCCTGCCACCATCCATATGCTGCAGATGGCAACCAGAGAAGGAAATTATGACAAATTCAAACAGTATACCGCAATGGTAGACAAGGAAGAAACGGGCTATATCAGAAGTTTGATGGATTTTGTTTACCCGGAAACAGGGGTGCCGATAGAGGAAGTAGAAAGCGTAGAGTCTATTGTACAGCGGTTTAAGACCGGTGCCATGTCTTATGGTTCCATTTCCGAGGAAGCTCATGAAGCTTTGGCTATTGCCATGAACCGACTGCATGGTAAATCCAACAGTGGTGAAGGCGGAGAAAGTGACGAGCGACTGGAAAGTGCAGGAACAGACCATGACAGAAGCTCTGCCATTAAGCAGGTAGCCAGCGGTAGATTTGGGGTAACCAGCAGATACCTAGTAAGTGCCAAAGAAATTCAGATCAAGATGGCCCAGGGTGCGAAACCCGGTGAAGGCGGTCATCTGCCGGGGAAAAAGGTATATCCATGGATTGCCAAAACCAGACATTCCACACCCGGTGTCAGCTTAATTTCGCCACCGCCGCACCACGATATCTACTCTATTGAGGATCTGGCACAGCTGATTTATGATTTGAAGAATGCCAACGACAGAGCTCGTATCTCTGTCAAATTGGTTTCGGAAACAGGTGTAGGTACCATTGCTGCCGGTGTAGCGAAGGCAGGTGCAGGCGTTATCCTCATTTCCGGTTATGACGGAGGTACCGGTGCCGCACCGCTTAGTTCCATTCACAATGCGGGCCTTCCCTGGGAGCTGGGTCTTGCGGAAACCCACCAGACATTGATTCAGAATGGCCTGCGTAACAGAGTTGTGCTGGAAACAGACGGCAAGCTGATGAGTGGCCGTGATGTGGCCATTGCCGCTATTCTGGGTGCAGAGGAATTCGGTTTTGCAACCGCTCCGCTGGTAACCTTAGGCTGTGTGATGATGCGTGTATGTAATCTGGATACCTGTCCGATGGGTGTGGCTACACAGAATCCGGAACTTCGGAAACGTTTTATCGGTAAGCCTGAATATGTAGAAAACTTTATGCTCTTTATTGCCCAGGAGCTTCGTGAGTATATGGCAAAACTGGGCGTTAGATCCATTGACGAGCTGGTTGGCCGGACAGATCTGCTCTGTAAGAAGAGTGGGCTTTCCGGTGTGGAAGCAAAGATTGATCTGTCCAGAATTCTCAGCGATTCCAGTCAGGAAACGGAGGATTTTGCAACCAAATTCCACTATGATTTTGAATTGGATCAGAAGACGGAAAAACGCCTGCTGAAACAGGATGCAAAACTGGCAGAGGCTATTGTGAAGGGTACCAAAACAAGTGCACAGGTGGATGTAATCAATACCGACAGAGCATTTGGTACGTTGCTGGGTGCAGAGATTACCAGAGCCCATCACGACGGACTGAAGGAGGATACTATCACCCTGCATTGTAACGGTGCCGGGGGACAGAGCTTCGGAGCCTTCATTCCAAAAGGACTTACACTGGATTTAACCGGTGACAGCAATGACTACTTCGGTAAAGGCTTGTCCGGTGGAAAACTAATTGTGAAGGCACCAAAAGAAGCTACCTATGATCCGGAACAGAATATCATCATCGGTAACGTGGCACTTTACGGTGCAACCTCCGGTGAGGCCTATATTGCCGGCATGGCCGGAGAACGTTTCTGTGTCAGAAACTCCGGGGCAAAAACGGTAGTAGAAGGTGTTGGTGAACATGGCCTGGAATACATGACAGGCGGTGTTGCAGTGATCATCGGTTCTGTTGGAAAGAACTTTGCTGCGGGAATGAGTGGCGGTGTTGCTTTCATTTTGGATGAGCAGAATACTTTATACCGCAACCTGAATAAAGAAATGGTGCTGATGGAAAGCGTGGAGCATAAGGCTGACAAGGATGAACTGCGTAAGTTGCTTTCCAATCATGCACAGTACACCGGTTCTGCAAAAGCAAAAACGATTCTGGAAGATTTTGATTCCTATTTGCCTAAATTCAAGAAGATCATTCCTGCCGATTACAAGAAGATTGTGCAGTATACAGAAGATTTTATTGAGCGTGGCATGGGTATAGAAGAAGCTCAGATTGAGGCATTCTATAAGAGTCTTGAGAAGAACGCGTAGGAGAAGCAAATTCCGGTTGGAAGCTTGAGTAAAAGAAACCACGCGTAAGCGTTTTTCAGAACGGAGGATTATTATGGGAAAACCAACAGGTTTTATGGAATATGAAAGAAAGGACTCACTGTCAGTGAGTCCTGCGGAAAGAATACAGAATTTTGATGAATTTCACACGGGACTTCCCCTGCAGGAACAGCAGAAACAGGCGGCACGTTGTATGGAATGCGGCGTCCCCTTCTGCCAGTCCGGTACGATGATTGCCGGTATGGTTTCGGGATGTCCTTTGCACAATCTGGTACCGGAAACAAACGAACTGGTACATATCGGAAATCTGGAACAGGCTTATGACCGGCTTAGCAAAACCCACAGCTTTCCGGAGTTTACTTCCAGGGTGTGCCCTGCCCTTTGTGAAGCGGCATGTACCTGCGGTTTGATGGGGCAGCCTGTAACCACCAAGGATAACGAACGTACCATTATTGACTATGCTTTTGATCATGGTTTGGTGAAAGAAGAGATTCCAAAGGTACGTACCGGTAAAAAAATCGCCATTGTAGGAAGCGGTCCTTCCGGATTGGCAGCAGCCCAGCTGCTAAACAGAAGAGGTCATTCGGTGACTGTATTTGAACGAAGCGACCGACCCGGCGGCTTGCTGCGCTATGGTATTCCGAATATGAAGCTGGATAAACGTTCTATAGACAGACGTGTGAAGCTGATGGAAGAAGCCGGTGTAGAATTCCGTCTGGGAGTAAATGTGGGAAAAGATATTTCCGCAGAAGAATTACAGAAAGATTATGACCGCGTGATTCTTTGTGGCGGTGCATCCAATCCCAGGGATATCAGTGTGGAAGGAAGAGATGCCAAGGGCATCTATTTTGCGGTGGATTTTCTGAAGGAAGTCAGCAAAAAACTGATGGATAAGAATTATGATCACAAAGCAGTGATGGATGCAAAAGATTTCAGCTTTGGCTCCTTAAAGAATAAGCAGGTAATTGTCATTGGTGGTGGCGATACCGGTAATGACTGTGTGGGAACATGCATCAGATTAGGGGCGAAAGGTGTGACCCAATTGGAAATGATGCCTCCCGCACCGGTTTCCAGAGCAGAAAGCAATCCATGGCCGGAATGGCCAAAGGTCTTAAAGACCGATTATGGCCAGGAGGAAGCAATTTACAAGTTTGGAAAGGATCCCCGTATCTTTTCCACAACCGTAACCCAGTTTCTGAAGGATGAAAAGGGTAATCTGAAAGGTGTGAAAACAGTAGAACTGGAGGGCCGGAAGGATCCTGCAACAGGACGCATGAACATGGAACCGAAAGCAGGAACAGAGAAGGAAATGAAGGCTCAACTGGTTCTGATCGCAGCAGGATTCCTCGGTAGCGAGTCATATGTGACGGAAGCCTTTGGCGTAGAGCGTAACCAGAGAACCAACGTGGCTACCAAAGAAGGGGAATACCAGACCAGTAAAGAGAAAATCTTTACAGCCGGTGACATGCATCGTGGTCAGTCTCTGGTGGTATGGGCCATCGCGGAAGGCCGCGCTGTAGCGAAAGCCGTAGATGAATCCCTGATGGGATATACCTGGTAGGAGCCGGCTCCCTCAAAGTTTTTCTTTACAAAAAAGGTAAAAACAGATAGAATTGTCACGTAATAAATGAAGTGTGGCAAAGGCGTCGATATAGCTTGCATATTCTGCAAGTCTGTTTCGGCGCTTTTTATCTCAGTCGGAGATTGTACTCCCGCTGGGACATATACTTTGGCACATGGAAGTGTTAATGAATATTAGGAGGAAGCACATGAAAACAAGAGAGCAGATTATGCAACTCATTGAGGACGAAGATGTGGAATTCATTCGTCTGCAGTTTACAGATATGTTTGGCAATCTGAAAAACATTGCCATAACACCGGGACAATTGGAGAAGATACAGGATTGCAAATATCCATTTGAATCATCAGCCGTATTTGATGATTTGTATGATCCGGAAGAGAATTTGTTTTTGGTGCCGGATCTGGATTCCTTTACCATATTGCCCTGGAGACCACAGCAGGGAAAGGTTGCCAAATTTATTTGCGACGTAATAAAACAGGATGGAACACCATATACATTAAGTCCAAGAACAATTCTGAAGAATGTTCTGGAAGATGCAAAGAAGGAAGGCTATACCTTTGTGGTAGACCCTGAATGCGAGTTCTTCCTGTTCCACACGGATGATAACGGAACACCCACAACCATTACCCATGAGAAAGCAGGTTATCTGGATGTAGGACCTTTGGACCTGGGTGAAAATGCCAGAAGAGAAATGGTTCTTACTCTGGAAGATATGGGATTTGAGATTGAATCCTCCCATCATGAAAAAGCACCTGCACAGCACGAAATCGATTTTACTCAGGCAGAGGCACTGGATACGGCGGATGCTCTGATGAACTTCAAATTTGCAATCCGTTCCACAGCGAAGCGTTTCGGATTATATGCCACATTTATGCCGAAACCAAGAACCGATTTGCCCGGTTCCGGCATGCATCTTCACATTTCCATGTACAAAAATGGCGAAAACCTGTTTGATGATGATGACGGAGAAGCATCTGCTATGGCAGGTTTCTTTATGGGTGGTGTTATGGAGCATGCCAGAGCGTTGTGTGCAATCACCAACCCGGTGGTCAATTCTTATAAGAGAATTCTTACAGGATATCATGCACCAAAGGAAGTGTACTGGGCCAAGAAGGGTGAGAAAGCTTTACTGAAATATCATAACAACGGAGCAGACACCAAGGTAGAACTTCGTTTTCCGGATCCTTCGGCCAATCCATATCTGGCAATTGCAGTTTGTATTGCTGCGGGAATGGACGGCATTCATAAACAAATCAGTCCAGGAGAAGCCAATTGTCAGAGCGGCAGATATCTTCCCGGTAATCTAAAGGACGCTTTGGATTGCATGAAGCAGGACAGCTTGATGAAAGCTACTTTGGGAGAAGAATTTGTGAAGCTTTATACAGCAATCAAATATCAGGAATGGAATGAATATATGTTACAGGTTTCCGACTGGGAAGTAGACAGATATCTTGCAAAGATGTAGGAGGAACAACTTTTGGGCAGTATTTTAATTGCAATGCCCAGGGCAGAGGACGCAAACAAAATTGCCGGATTAGTGCAAAGAAGCGGCTTGCTGTATGACACAGAAGTTTGTTCCACCGGTTCGGAGGTATTACGAATTGCCAACGAACGTGACTACGGGGTTGTCATATGTAGTAAGCGAATGCGTGATATGTCATACTTAGAACTGTCAGGGTATTTGCCAACTTATTTTGGCTTGATTCTTATTACGGCAGATGCCTCTTTGGAGACTTATTCAGAACGTTGCGTGAAATTGATGCAACCGTTAAAACGGTCTGATCTGATGGCCACCATTGAGATGCTCACCCATGGGTTTGAGCGCAGTAGACGTAAAAGCAGACAACAGATCAAGAAACAAAGGAGCGATGAGGAACAGAAACTCATCGATCAGGCAAAAAAGCTTCTGATGGAGCGAAACGGTATGTCAGAGCCGGAGGCCTTCCGCTATTTGCAGAAGAATAGCATGGATTTTGGTCG